>CAJBIS010000267.1 GCA_903953195.1 uncultured Actinomycetes bacterium | reverse complement strand
TCGATCCGTCGACGCTCGGCAACGAGCGGTACCTGGCCCAGCAGTCGCTCGTCGCCCGGGCCATCGTCCGCCGCTACGGCAGCGCCCGCATCGGCGCGCCGGCGGACGTCGACACCATCCGGGTCTGGCAGACCGAGAACGAGCTCAACATCGCACCCGCTGCGTCGCTGATCGGGTGGCGCACGCCGGGCGGATTCGAGGGCTTCACGTCGTCGCCGTGGTCGAGCTTCGACTTCCTCACCGGCCTGCTGCGGACACTCCGGAACGCCGTGGTGCAGACCGACCCGGCCGCTGTCACCGTCGTGAACATCAGCACCGACAGCCCGGCACCGTTCAACGTGCCGTTCGGCCGCCCCGACTGGCCCGACGTGGTGAGCCGGTGGCGCACGCTGGCCGATGTGATCGCCATCGACACGTACCCGAACTACTACCTGTCGACGCCCGTCGACGGCACGCAGGTGGGCGCCGATCTGGCCGTGGTCGCCGAGCGCGTGTGTCCGTCGCAGCAGGTGATGGTGATGGAGACGGGGTACCCGAACGGCCCGACGGCCCGGGGCTACGACGCGGCCAAGCAGGCGGCGTTCCTCGAGCAGGCGTGGCGTTCCTCCGATGCTGCTGGGGCCGCGGGTTTCATGCCGTTCTCGATCACCTCGGGCGACCCGGCGAACGGCACCATTCCTCCCGGTGACCAGGCGTTGCTCGACCAGTTGGGTCGGGCACTCGGTTCGGGCGACCTCGGCTCGCTCGCCGAATTGTTCCTGCAGCATCCGGACTTCGTGTCGGAGCGGCTCGCCGCCCAGACGCAGCTCGTCGAGGGGCAGTGGGGCGTGCTCGGTCCGAACGGCGAGGCACTCCCCGGTCTCGCCGTCGTGCAGCGCATCGGCGCCGAGACCGCAGGTCGATGACATGAGCGCACCCGACCCGGATCATCCCGAGTTCGTCTACGACGAGTTCGGATTCCTCCACGAGAACTGCGAGGAGTACGGACTCGAGCACGATCCGCCGGTGGCGGTCGAGCGCGTGCAGCACCGGCTCGACGACGGCCGACACCTCTCGGCGTTGCGCTGGGGTGTCGACGACGAGGTCGACGTGGTGCTCGTGCACGGTGGCGCCCAGAACGCCCACACCTGGGACACGGTCGCGCTGGGGCTGCGTCCGCGCTCGGTGCTCGCCGTCGACCTCCCCGGCCATGGCTCGTCGAGTTGGCGCGAGGACCAGCAGTACGACCCGGTGCTCAACGCAGCCGATGTCGCGGCGATCG
The DNA here is from genome assembly GCA_903953195.1 of uncultured Actinomycetes bacterium. Lineage (GTDB taxonomy): Bacteria > Actinomycetota > Acidimicrobiia > Acidimicrobiales > Microtrichaceae > SXMI01. The sequence continues at coordinate 1,281 of CAJBIS010000267.1, read as the reverse complement.
TCGAGCAGCGCGCTCCACGGGCCCGCCTGGTGGTCGGCATGTCGCTCGGTGGGCTCACCGTCTCGGCACTCGCGGCGGCCCGTCCGGACCTGGCGACCAGCGTGGTGCTCGTCGACATCACCCCCGGAGTCACCCGGGACAAGGCCAGCGAGGTGCACGCGTTCATCGAGGGTCCGCAGACGTTCGCGTCGTTCGGTGAGATCTTCGACCGGACCGTCGAGTTCAACCCGACCCGCACACCGGAGTCACTCCGTCGGGGGATCCTGCACAATGCGCACCGCAATCCGGATGGCACGTGGGAGTGGAACTACGACCGTCGGCCGCTGATGCCACGGCCCGACGGTGCGCCGGGGCCCGAGTACCTGTGGGACGCCATCGGGTCGATCACGGCGCCGCTCCTGCTGGTGCGCGGTGCCGACAGCCCGGTCGTCGACGACGACGATGTCGCCGAACTGAAGCGCCGCAAGCCCGACGCCCGGGTGGTCGTCGTCGACGGCGCCGGCCACAGCGTGCAGGGGGACCGTCCGATCGAACTGCGCGACCTGCTGGTGTCCGAGCTCACGCAGGACTGATCTCGACCGGGATCGCGTTCAGGGTGGCGTTGCCGCTCAGCGGGTCGAGCACCGAGCCGTCGGTCAGCGTGTTGGAGTTCACGCCGGCGTAGCGCTCGGCGACCTCGAGCCGGATGCCGTCGGCGTCGTGCCCCCAACCGTGCGGAAGACTGACGACGCCCGGCCGGATGTCGTCGGTGATCTCGACCGGTGCGACGAGCGTGCCGACGCGTGACGTCACGGTGGCATCCATCCCGTCGCTGAGGCCGAGCCGTGTCGCGTCGCCCGGATGCATCTGGAGTGTGCAGCGCGGCCGGCCCTTCACCAGCACCTCGAGGTTGTGCATCCACGAGTTGTTGGATCGCACGTGGCGCCGCCCGACCAGCACCAAGCCGTCGTCGACGGTGTCATCGAGCGAGGCGGCGAGCTCGGCGGCGTCGGCGCGGATGGCGTCGCTCGCCACTTCGATCGTCCCGGACGCGGTGCGCAGGACGTCGGCGACGCGGGGTTCCAAGGCGCCGAAGTCGATGCCGTGTGGTTCGGCACGCATGCGGTCGAGCGTGAGTCCATCGGGCCGCGCCCCGAAGTGGTCGCCGTAGGGGCCGCTGCGAACCATCAGGTCGATGACGCGCTCCGGCGCGTCCTCGTGGGCGACCGCAGCGAGGAGTTCATCCGGGTCGCGGCCGGCCAGCGGCCCGCCCTCGAGCGACGTCGCCTGCTGCGCGAGTTG
>CAJBIS010000266.1 GCA_903953195.1 uncultured Actinomycetes bacterium | reverse complement strand
TGCCAGGTCCACATGCGCCGGCTCGACATCGAGTCCCATCGCCGCCGCGGTCGCCACGTCCTGCAGGCGCTCACCCGTGGCGATCATCGCCTTCGACGGGATGCAGTCCCACAGGTGCGCCGCGCCGCCCACGACGTCTCGCTCGATGAGCGTGACGTCGGCGCCGAGCCGCGCCGCAGTGGTCGCCGCCTGCACGCCGGCGGGTCCGCCACCGATGATCACGAACTGCAGGCTCACGCTGCCAACCTACTCCCCCGCCCACTGCGGCTCGGCGGGCACCACTCCGACCCACAGCGACCTGACTAGCCTGCTCGGCGTCGGGCGCGGCGACCACCGTGCCCGACGGACTGAACCCCTGTGACCGACCTCGACGCTCCGACCGCCGCCGCTCCCGAGCGGCGCAGGCGCCGTGCCGCGCGCGACCACGGCGGCGTGGGTGAGCGCCTCCGCGCGTGGCGGCCGACGACCGACCTCGCGGTCGGCACGATCGCCGGCGTCGCCATCTTCGCCCTGTTGATGGCGCGCAACACCTGGATCCTCCAGGGTCACCTGCTGTTCGGCGGCGACGAGGGCAACCAGTTCGGCACGGCGTGGAACGCCATCACGCTCCGGGAGCTCCGGGGCAACGGCTCCCGCACCGGCTTCCACCATCCGGGACCGAGCTACCTCTACGTCTGGGGCGCCGCCGACGTCATGCGCAAGCTGCTCGGCTCCCCGATCGGCCAGCACAACGCCATGATGATCGGCGGGCTCGCACTGAACGCCGCGCAGTTGGGGGCGGTGTTCGCCATCGTCCGATCGCACCTCGACTCGGTCGTCCGGGCGACCCTCGTGCTGTGCGCGTTCGCGGCCCTGGCGTCGGTCGAGCCGCACATCATGGCGGGACCGTGGCTGCCGCACATGTTCTTCGCGAGCTTCACGCTGCTCGTGGTGGCGGCCGCGAGCGTCGCCGCGGGACGCCTGCCGTCACTCGTCGCGTTCGCCGCAGCCGCCGGATTCCTCCTGCAGGGCCACGTCGCCTTCGCCTCGTTCGTGATCGTCATCACGCTCGCGATGGCCGTCGTCATGTGGCGGACCGGGAACCTGCGAGCGCTGTGGCGTGACGAACGCCGCACCATGTGGACGGCCGGCGGCGTCCTGGCCCTGTTCGTGATCCCGGTCGCCGGATCCACGCTCGCGAACTGGCCCGGCGAGTTCGAGCAGTACCTGGAGTGGGCCGGGCGCGACGACACCGGCGGCTTCACCATGCGCCAGACCGCGACGTTCCTGCTGCACTTCTGGCCCGGCGGTGGCGCCCGGGCCCAGCTGGCGGTGGCGGCCCTGACGCTCGGCGCGCTGGCCGGCGTCTCCTGGTGGCGGCGATCCCGGTTCGGCGCGTGCCTGCTCGTCGCCGCGCTGCTCATGGAGCTGTGTCTGGCGTACTACGTGCGGACCGGCCTCGATGACATCAACGCCTTCTACGTGGCGCTCTGGATGGTCGCGCTCCCGGGCCTGACGGCCGGCACCGCGGTGGCGCTCGCGCTCCCCGATCGGATCGTCGCGCCCAGCGACCGTGCGGCACGAGTGGCAGTGGCCGCCGTGGCGGCGATCGTGGTCCTGGCCACGACGTTCCTGTCGGCGTCGACGCGTTTCGAGGCGTTCCGACTCGACGCGGCGCTGGCGGTGGTCGACGAGATGGAGGCCGGCGCGAACGGCCGGCCGATCGTCCTCGACGGTGCCGTCGAGGTGCTCGGCTCCTTCTACCTGGCGCCGGCCATCCTGTCCGAGGCCGAGGACCGCAACCTCGACATCTGTCTGGCGCAGCCCGGCTGGACGATCAAGTACGACAGCGGCCGGATCTGCACCGCCCAGGAACGCCTCGACGGCGACGTGTGGACGATCTATCCATTCGAGAGCGGTCTGCCACCGAGCCTCGCCGGATCACCGCCGCCGGGCTACGTCACGGGCTGGATCGACCATGCGCCGCGTCGCAGCTCCTGACCGCACGGCCTCGATTCAGGCCGGGCGAGCGACGAAACCGAGGCAGTAGCCCGTGGTCGGGTCCGAGGTGACCATCGGCAGCGAGTAGGTCTCCTCGGCATTCCACACACGGTCGGCGAGCGACTGGGGCATCGGCATGATGCCCGCCTGCGACTCGACCCGGAAACCCGCATCGGTGAGCAGCGCCACGAGCTCGTTGGCCCGGTACTCCCACTTGTGGTCGGCGTCGGTGAACGCGTCCGGCGTCTGCAGTTCGGTGATCGCCCGGTTGGGCGTGTCGAAGGCGAACCAGCCACCCGGCCGCAGCCGATCGCGGATCCATTCGAGGACACCGGGCACCGCGGCGATCTGCAGGTGCTCGATCACCTGACCCATGAACACGCCGTCGAAGGTCCGGTCGTCGAGCACGCCGCTCGTCACCAGGTCCTCGCCCGAGCTGTGCACGTAGACGACCCGGCCACCCCAGTCGGTCACGAACGGTTCGTCCTGCGAGTACGCCGGCCGACCGTGGTACTGCTCGTCGGGGGGCAGGTCGGCGATGGTCATGGTCGACGGACGACCCGTCCACTCCATCTGGAACATCGCGCCCTCGGGGTGCGACGGGCTGCTCCCGCCGATGTCGAGCACGTCGTCGCCCGTCGGCAGCGAGCTGATCCAGGTCATGCGGCACCAGTGCAGGCGGGTCCGGAGCGACTCCGTCCCGAGGGTGCGGAACTCCTCGGAGCCGACCATCGCCTCGACGAGCCGCTTCCGCCAGTTGCCCTCCTGCAGGAACTCCGTCCACGACGCCACGCCACCGTCGTCGGGTCGACGCTGCATGATCACCTGGTACGCCATGCGGACGAAGTCCTCGTCGCTGATCGGTGACGGCTCGCCCATCGATTCCGGTTCCACGGCGCCGGACCCTACCGGAGCGCCACCGGACGCGCCGCCTCAGCGATCGAGGAGTTCGCGGACCGCCTCGGCGAGCGGCTCGCGGAAGTCACGGTTCGGCGCGTACCCGAGCGCACGCCATGCAACGTCCGCCAGCACCGAGTTCGCGGGACGATGCGCCGGACGGGGCGGCTGCAGGTCGGCGGTCGCGATCGACACCACCCGTGCCGGGTCCCGGCCGGCGGCCAGCAGGACCTCGCGGGCGAACTCGGCCCAACTGACGGCACCCAGGTTCGTCGTGTGCACGATGCCGGCAACTCGGTCCTCACCGAGCCGCACGAGCATCGGCGACAGGTCCGCCGCGAACGTCGGATGACCACGCTGGTCGTCGACGAACCGGAGCTCGGCATCACCCTCGCTCAGCCGGAGGATCGTGCGCACCATGTTGGCGCCGCGGGAGCTGCACAGCCACGACGTGCGCGCCACGGTCCACGCCGGATCCATCGCCGCCTCACCGGCGAGCTTCGTGCGCCCGTAGACCGACTGCGGGTTGGGGACATCGGTCTCGACGTACGGCGTGGACTTCGTGCCGTCGAAGACGTAGTCGGTCGACACGTACACGACGTGCGCGCCGACGGTGCGGGCTGCGACCGCGACCGACTCCGAGGCCTCGACGTTGTTGCGTCGTGCGGCATCGGGGTCGGTCTCACACCCGTCGACATCGGTGAACGCCGCCGCGTGCACCACCACCTCGGGCCGGAACGACTCGACGAGGTCGCTCACGGCGGCGCGGTCGACCAGGTCGACACCCGCGACTCCGCCGAGATCACCGCCGGGCCGGTCGACACCGAGCACCATGTGGTCGGGATGGGCGTCGAGGTCATCCACCAGTTGGCCGCCCAGCTGGCCGCGGGCGCCGGTGACCAGGAACCTCACCGGTTGCGGACCCGGGCGCGGAGCGGCTCCCACCAGCTCCGGTTCCCGCGGTAGAACTCGACGGTCTCGGCGAGGGCGTCGTCGAAGTCCCGTGTCGGGCGCCAGCCGAGCGCCTCGATCCGGTCGGTCGCCACCGAGTACCTCCGGTCGTGGCCCTGCCGGTCGGCCACCCACTCGACCATCGACGCATCAGCCCCGAGCAGCTGCAGCAGTTGGTCGGTCACCTGCCGGTTCGTGCGCTCGTTCCCGGCCGCCACGTTGTAGATGCCACCGACCTCGCCCTCGGCGAGCACGAGACGCAGCGCCTCGCAGTTGTCCTCGACGAACAGCCAGTCGCGCACGTTGAGCCCGTCGCCGTACAACGGCACCCGACGCCCGTCGAGCAGGTTCGTCACGAACAGCGGGATGAGCTTCTCGGGGAACTGACGCGGCCCGAACTGATTCGATGACCGGGTGACCACCACGGGCAACCCGTGGGTCGCGTGGTACGCCAGTGCGATCTGGTCGGACGCCGCCTTCGATGCCGCGTACGGGGAGCGCGGCTCGAGCCGGTCGGTCTCGCGGAACGAGCCGAGGTCGATCGAGCCGTACACCTCATCGGTCGACACGTGCAGGAAGCGGTCCACGCCGGCCCGCACCGCCTCGTCGCACAGCACGTTCGTGCCCAGACAGTTGGTCCGGATGAACACGTCCGGGTCGAGCAGTGATCGGTCGACGTGGCTCTCGGCGGCGAAGTGCACCACCGCGTCGTGGCCGGGGAGCGCTGCGGCGACCGCGTCACGATCGCCGATGTCGCCGTGCACGAACTCGAACCGGCCCTCGACGTCCTCGGGGAGGTTCGCCCGACTGCCGGCATAGGTGAGCGCGTCGAACACCGTGATGTGGTCGTCCGAGTGCTCGAGCGCGTGCCGCACGAAGTTCGATCCGATGAAGCCGGCGCCACCGGTGACGAACAGGCGCATCAGGCGCCGCTCCGGAGCTGATGGTGCGGACGGCGGTCCACCGGCAGCTCCGAACGTCTCGGGTTCGACCGGTCCCGGTCCGACAGCACCGGGTCGTCGACACCCCAGTCGGCGGCGATCGCCGGGTCGTCCCAGGCCACACCGAGTTCGTCGGCCGGGTTGTAGTAGCCGTCGACGAGGTACGTGATCGTGAGATCGGTGATCGCCGCGAACCCGTGCGCCACCCCCGGAGGAATGTAGATGCCGAGGTGCTCGTTCGGGCCGCCGTCGACCTCACCCAGATCGAGGAGCTGGGTGGCGCCGTCGGTCGGACTCCCCTCCCGGAGATCGTGCAGCACGACGCGAGCCCAACCGTTCGGCACGTACCAGTAGTCGGCCTGGTGCAGGTGGTAGTGCAGTCCCACGATGCACCCGGCGCCGCGGTCACCGCGATTGGCCTGGATCATCTCCCGGCCCCCGGGCACCCACTCGCGTCGGTACGTCTCGACGAAGCAGCCCCGCTCGTCACGGAACACACGCGGTCGCACGATGATCACGCCGTCGATCACGGCCGACGCCGTCGCCGTCGCCAGCTCGTCCCGGTGCAGCGTCAGCTCACCGTCACCGCTCGCCGGGTCACTCGACTGATCGCTCACGACGAGCAGTCCACCTCACTCGAGTTCGATGACGCAATCGTCACCGATCATGAGCCGCGTCGCCTGCGGCCGACGGCGGGAGCGGAACACCTCGGTGTCGCGGCCGATCAGCGAATCACACAGACGGCTCACACCGGTGATGTTGGCGCCGTCGAGCACCACGGAGTGCTCCAGTTCGGTCTCGACGATCACGCAGTTCGGGGCGATCGCCGTGAACGGCCCGATGAAGCTGCCGCGCACCTCGGTGCCGGCACCGATCACCACCGGCCCACGGATGTGCGAGCCGACGATGCGGGCGCCGGGTTCGACCACCACCCGGCCCTCGAGGCGGGATCCCTCATCGACGGTTCCCTCGATCCGCGTCTCGAGCGTCTCGAGCACCAGCCGGTTCGCCTCGAGCAGCGGATCCTTCTTGCCGGTGTCGAGCCACCATCCGGCGACCAGATCGTGCCGCACCCGACGGCCGTGATCGATGAGCCACTGGATGGCGTCGGTGATCTCCAGTTCGCCACGGGCCGAGGGTTCGATCGATGCGACCGCGTCGTGGATCGCGGCGGTGAACAGGTACACGCCGACGAGCGCCAGGTCCGACGGCGGATCGGCGGGCTTCTCGACGAGTCGGACGACCTCGCCGTCGGCGTCGACCTGCGCCACGCCGAAACGCTGCGGATCGGGCACACGGCACAACAGGATCTGCGCTGCGGGACCGGCGACCGCGCCATCGAGCGTCGGCTCCCGACTGGCGAGCACGTCCTTGCGGAACGACTCGACGAACCCGTCGAGTCCCTGCTGCAACATGTTGTCGCCCAGGTACATGACGAAGTCGTCGTCGCCCAGGAAGTCACGGGCCACCAGCACGCAGTCGGCCAGCCCGCGCGGCGCCTCCTGTGGCAGGTACGTGACGGTGGCACCGACCCGGGTGCCGTCGCCGACGGCGGCGATGATCTCGTCGCCGGTCTCACCGATGATGATGCCGATGTCGGTGATCCCGGCGTCGACCATGTCCTCGATGCCGTAGAACAGG
>CAJBIS010000265.1 GCA_903953195.1 uncultured Actinomycetes bacterium | reverse complement strand
ACCTACGGCAGCTACCTGCTCGACAAGGTGTCGCGGGTGTTCCCGGAACTGTTCCGCGACCAGTTCGGCACCGGCAGATGACCAGCGAGGGCTGCGAAAAGACAGTCCCAGTCGATGCGATCGCCCTGCCAGTGCCAGCCGGGTGAATCGGCGACTTGGTGAAAGCGACGCCGATACGCACGTTCGACCGTCTCCCTCGGGTGACCGGGCAGCGCCACCCGGTTCGTGATCTCCTGACCATCGGGCCGCAGGAAGTGAAGATCGGTCGCGGTCCCGGTGCAAGTCCACGCCCGATCGTGGATCGCATGGTGATGCTTCCGGCACAGCAGGACGAGGTTGCTCAGATCGGTCGCGCCACCGTGGATCCACCACACGATGTGGTGGCCGTGCAGATGTCGACGCGTGGCGCACCCGGGGAACCGGCAGTGCTGATCACGGGCGAGCAGGGCTCGGAACAGCGCAGGCGTGATCGTCCGGGAATGACGCCCGAGGTCGAGTTGGGTTCCGTCGACGAGGTCGGCAACGAAGCGGATGCCGCTGTCACCGATGATCCTGGCGACCGCTGAGGACGAGAGGCGAGTGCCGCGGGTGGTGCGCGCAGGCGACCGTCGTTCGCCCGGCGAACCGTTCCCATCCGACGGGCCCGCATCGCCGGCCGCTGCGAGCGCGCCGAGTGCGGCCAGATCGACATGCACGATGACCTCGGGCTGCGAACGGGGCGCTCCGCCTCCCGCGTCGGACCCGGCCAGCGACGTGAGCGCGATCGACTCAAGGGATCGGGCCATCCGGCGGCCGTGTTCCTCATCGAGATCGCCGTCATCATTGGCCGCGAGCGCCTCGATGAAGACGGCGCCGGCCTCGGGTGGCAGACGGAACGAGCCGACCAGTTCGCCATGATCGTTCCGGTGATACCTCACGTACGCTCTCGCCTCGGCGTCGAATTCGTGGGCACGAACCGCCGCTTCCTCAGCGACGATGTCGCCGTGGCGGCGCAGCGCCGCGCAGATTCGCTCGAGTTGTTCGGCCGTTGAGTGGTCGGCGATCTGCAGGAGGTCGGCGGCCGACTCCGGAGTCGCGACGCGCGTGATCGCTCGGACCTTCGAGTAGGAGATCGAGCCCCGGGCCAGCGCGTCCGCCACCTCGGGGAGGGCGGCGAGTCGACGGGCGACGCGGACCTGTTCGCGGGCAGCGGTGAGCCCGATGCCGCAGTGCCACGACAACCAGTGGGCCGCGGATCTGCACTCCCACTCCTCCCACACACGTCGGCGGTCCATCTCACCGACGAGCAGGAGGAATCGGTGCGTGCCGGCGGCGAGTTCCGCGGCCGTCGACCGGAGCATCGCCTCGAGTTCGGTTGTGCTGAGGGCGGTGATGCGGGCGGTGGTGTGGGGGTCGTCAGTTGGCTGGGTGGGATCGGGCATGAAAGGTGTGTAGCGACCTGCTGTGACAGCGACGCCCCGTGACGCTTCCGCGGAAGCGTCCGTGTCGCGATCCCTGACACACTGGTCCGGTGCACGAACGGGTCGACATTGTGGAGGTCTCCGCCCGCGACGGGCTGCAGTCGGACCCGACGATCCTCTCGACGGCGAGCAAGGTCGAGCTCATCACCCGTGCGGCGCGAGCCGGCCTCCGTCGGATCGAGGCGGTGAGCTTCGTCAACCCGAAGCGGGTGCCGCAGATGGCGGATGCCGTCGAGGTGATGGAGGCGCTCCTCGCCGACGACGCCACCCGGTCGCTGGGGCCCTCGTACATCGGGCTGGTCCTGAATCAGCGCGGCCTCGACCGGGCAATCACGGCGTCGGTCGACGAGATCAATGCGGTGGCGATGGCGACGGACTCGTTCGCTCGCAGCAACCAGGGGATGGGCGCGGCGCAGCTGCTCGACGAGGTCGCCGAGATCGTCGCAGGGGCTCGGACTGCGGGCATCCCGGTGTCGGTGACCGTCTCGGCGGCGTTCGGATGCCCGTTCGAGGGCGAGGTTCCGGTCGATCGCGTCGCCGAGGTCGTCGCCCGACTGGCCGAGACCGGGCCCGATGAGATCGCGTTGGCTGACTCGATCGGTGCGGCCGTGCCGAAGGACGTCGTCGAGCGTGTCGGCGCAGCTCGTGACGTCCTGGACGGTGCCGACATCCGGTTGCGGTGCCACTTCCACAACACCCGGAACACGGGTCTCGCGAACGCGATCGCCGCGGTCGAGGCCGGCGTGGGCGTGCTGGACGCATCGCTCGGCGGGATCGGCGGCTGCCCGTTCGCGCCGAACGCGACGGGCAACATCCCGACCGAGGACCTGCTCTACCTGCTCGCTCGGTCCGGCATCGACACCGGCGTCGATCTGGCCGCGGCGTGCGACGTGGCGCGCTGGCTCGAACTCGAGCTGGGTCACCCGGTGCCCGGCTACCTGTCGAAGGCCGGGGTGTTCCCGGCCTGACCGGTTCCGGTCAGAGGCGCTCGATGACGGTGGCCGAGCCCATGCCGCCGGCGGCGCACATGGTGACGGCACCGAACTGTCCGTCAATGCGGCGCAGTTCGTTGACCATCGTGACGATCATGCGGGCGCCGGTGCAGCCGATCGGGTGACCGAGCGAGCAGCCGGAGCCGTTGACGTTCACCTTGTCGTGGTCGAGCTCCATGATCCGGGTCGACGCGACGGCCATCGAGGCGAAGGCCTCGTTGATCTCGATGCTGTCGAGGTCGCCGAGTGAGATGCCCGCCTTGGCGACGGCCTTCGGCAGCGCAACGGTCGGCCCGAGGCCGGTCTCCTCTGGGGCGAGTGCCGCGGAGCCCCAGCTGACGATGCGAGCGAGCGGCGTGAGACCGTTCGCCTCGGCGTACTCGCGTGAGCACATGACCAGCGCCGCGGAGGCGTCGTTGAGCCCGGACGCGTTGCCGGCGGTCGTGATCGCGCCCTCGACGAGCGGGTTGATGACCGGCAGCGAGGCCAGCTTCTCGAGCGACGAGTTGCGGCGGGGGTGCTCGTCGACGCTGAACTCGGAGCCGTCGGGCAGCGTCACGGGCACCACCTCGAACTCGAACCGACCCTCGTCGATGGCCTGCACGGCCCGGCGGTGCGACTCGAACGCCCAGGCGTCGGCCTCCTCGCGGGTGACCCCGGCGATGCGGGCGGTGTTGTCGCCGACGGTGAGCGCCATGTTGAACGCCGGTGCGGTCTCGGTCTCCTCGTTCGCCGGCGGCAACCAGAACGCGGGGGCTCCGTCGGGGCCGGGCTTCTGGCCCGCCGGCGCGGTGCTCATGGACTCGGTGCCGCCGCCCATGCCGACGTCGATCATCCCGGCGGCGATGTTGGCGGCGATCCACTGGACGCCCGCCATGCCGGAGGCGCACCAGCGCTGGGTGGCGACGCCGGGCACGTTGGTCATGCCGAGACGGATGGCGACGTTGCGGCCGATGTTGCCGCCGCCCTGCATGGACTCGCCGAAGCCGATGTCCTCGATCTCGGCGGCCGGGATGCCGGACCGCTCGAGCGCTGCGGCCATCGACACCTCGGCGATGGCGAAGGCGTCCACGCCGACGAGGGATCCCTTGTAGGCAGTGGCGATCGGGGTGCGGGCGGCGCTGACGATGACGACATCGGTGGACATGGGTGTCTCCTGTTGGGGCCGGTGGACCGGTCGGACTCCGGAGATGTTGGCCCGCTCGAGGCGTTCCGGCCAACCCGACCGGTTCGGAGCGGTTGTGTCGTTGGGCGTAATCTGACGCCGCTCGACGCCTCAGGGGGACCCACGATGACCGACACGATGATCGATCCGGCAGCCGCTGCCGCCTTCCAGTTCGAGGGCCAGGACATCGGTTGGTTGCTCGACCACCGAGCCGAGCACCGCGGCGACCATCCGTTCCTCATCTGGGAACCGAAGGGTGGGACACCCCGCACGTGGACGTACGCCGAGTTCGCCGAGGCCACGAAGCGTGTGGCCGCAGGCCTGCACGCCCGCGGCGTGCAGGTGGGCGACATGGTGTTGATCCATGCCGAGAACTGCCCGGAGGCCGTCATCGCCTGGT
>CAJBIS010000264.1 GCA_903953195.1 uncultured Actinomycetes bacterium | reverse complement strand
CGCTCACGGGATGTCCAGATACTTGTGGGTCTGGACGCTCAGCCGCCAGCGCGGGTGGGCGTGGCAGTACGCGACCGCCCAGGCCGCGTTCGCCCGGGCCCGCTCGGGATCCGGATCATCCATCGGCTGCACGAAATGGTGAGCGGCCTGCACGTGGTCCCACCGGTCCGGATCCCCACCCGACTGGGGCACGACGACCTTCACCTCGTCGACCTCGGTCAGCACCAGGTCGGCGTCGGCCTTGGGGCTCACGCACACCCAGTCGACACCGGCGGGCACGGGCAACGTGCCGTTCGTCTCGATCGCAACGGTCATGGCACGTGCGTGCAGTGCGTCGACCAGTTCGGCGTCGAGCTGCAGGAGCGGCTCGCCGCCGGTACAGACGACGTACGGCTCACCACCGGGTCCGAAGTGCTCGGTCCAGCAGGCCGTCACCGCTCCCGCCAGGTCCTCAGCCGTGGCGAACACCCCGCCGCCGGGCCCGTCGGTGCCCACGAAATCGGTGTCGCAGAACCGGCAGACCGCACTGGCGCGATGCTCCTCGCGGCCCGACCACAGGTTGCAGCCGGTGAATCTGCAGAACACCGCCGGCCGACCGGCGTGCGCCCCCTCACCCTGCAGCGTCGGAAAGAGCTCCTTCACCCGGTAGCTCACGCGTACCTCGTCGGGTCGGCCACGCCGGCGGCCCGGAATCCGGCGGCGCGCAACAGACACGAGTCGCAGGTGCCGCAGGCTCCGCCGTCATCAGCCGGGTCGTAGCAGCTGCTGGTGAGGCCGTAGTCGACGCCGAGTTGCTCGCCGAGTCCGATGATCTCGGCCTTCGTGAGTTCCACGAGCGGCGCATGGATCCGCAGCCGCACACCGTCCTGCGTCGCCGCCTTCGTGGCCAGGTTCGCCATCGTCTCGAACGCTGCGAGGTACTCGGGCCGACAGTCCGGGTAGCCGGAGTAGTCGACGGCGTTGACACCGATGAAGATGTCGGCGGCGCCGAGCACCTCGGCCCATGCGAGCGCGAACGACAGGAACACGGTGTTGCGCGCCGGCACGTAGGTGACGGGGATCGAGTCCTCGTCGGCGAGTTCGGCGACGTCCGCGTGGTGCGGCACATCGATGTCAGCGGTCAATGCGGAGCCGCCCAGTCGGCCCAGGTCGATGTCGACGACCTCGTGGACGATCCGACGGCCTGAGCGAGCGGACTCCGCTGCGACCACGCGGGCTGCGGCGTCGAGTTCGACGGCGTGTCGCTGGCCGTATCGGAAACTCAGGGCCCGACAGTCGTAGCCGTCGGCGACCGCAGCGGCGAGCACCGTCGCCGAGTCGAGTCCGCCGGAGACGAGCACCACGGCGACCCGGCCATCGATCGACGAGTCGGTCGCGGTGTCCTCCATGGAACGAACCGTACCGAGCCGCGAGCGGGCTGTGGAATCCCGGCGCCGGGGCCGGAGGACCGTCGACTCAGCCGACTGGCGGCGAGGCAGGCGGGTCGGCCGGTGGGGTCGCGTCGCCGGTGTCGAGCGGATGCGGGATGCCGAACTCGCGGAACATGGGGATCTGGTCGGTCGTGAGCGCGTTCACCTGCGCGACCGCGAACTCACTCGGGTTGGCCGGGTCGTACCAGGCCGGCCACTTGTCGCCGACGCGGGGCATGTTCGTCTGGGCGAGCATCACGGTCTTCGAACCGTCGAACGGCGCCGACCCGTCGAGCGGCTCGAGCCGGAATCCGACCACGCTGCGCAGGTAGATGTGGTTGACGATCATGCCGGTCGGCTCGACACCGGTGATCATGGCCCGGGCCTTCGCGCCGGTCGCCATGAGCTGCGACGCCTGCTCCTGTTTGGCCTTCGACTGACCGAAGAGCGTCTTGCGCACGACCACGATCGCGACGAGCGGCACGAGCACCGACACCAACACGATGAGGATGATGGAGTTCGTCATGTCGGCCAGTCTCTCAGGCCGCTCATCGCGGCGCCGCGGAAACCCGGTGCGAGTGGTGGCGTGCCGGACCGATCAGCGGCCGGACGTGCGGTCGGCCACCCCGGCGCGGCGCTGAATCGTCGCCGAGAGTCCGGGCAGCACGCTGGAGAACTTGGCGGCGGCACGCAGCTCGGGCGGTGCCACGAACACCTCGGGTGGCGCCGACTCGATGGCGGTGACGACGCCGAGCGCCACGTCCTGCGGCGACTTCGTGCGCACACCGGGCGGCAGTTCGATGTCGTTCTCGGCGAACATGCCGGCGTCTCGGATGAACCCCGGCGCCACGAGCGAGGCGGCCACCGACGTACCCAGCAGATCCTGGTGCAGCGACAGCGCGAAACCCCGCAGACCGAACTTCGTCGCGTTGTACATCCGGGTGTTCGGGGTCGCCACGATGCCCGAGAGGGATCCGACGAGCACGATGCGCCCCGGACTGTGTTCGGCGAGCTTGTGCTGAGCAAACGCCACGGCCATCTGGATGGGTGCGCGCAGGTTCACGTCGATGACCTGATCGATGCCCTCCGGGGTCACCTCGTCGAGCTCGTTGTCGTTGCCCATGCCCGCATTGAGCACGATCGCGTCGCAGCCCGTGGCGTCCTCGGTGAGCCGATCGACATCATGGCGGTTGGCCAGATCCGCGACGACGACCTCGCCGTTCGTCTCGACGGCCAACGTGGCGAGCAGGTCCTCACGTCGGGCGGTCAGCACGAGCTCGGCACCCCGACGGGCCAGTTCCCGGGAGATCGCCATGCCGAGGCCACCGCTGGCGCCGGTCACCATGATCCGTGCGCCTCGGATGTTCATCGTGGGTGTCTGCATGATCCGCACCGTACTCCCGGCCCGGACACCTCGGCCCACCCGGGGCAGCACGCGCGGGGACCGATACCCGATGACGACGACGAGACGGCGTCGCAGGCTGGCGGGAGACCCATCCGACCAGAGGAGCCCGCCGTGCAGCCCGACCGCGAACCCGTCACCGACTACGTGAACCTCCGGATCCCGCTCGACGACCCGGACCTGCCGGCCGAGACCCTCTGGGCGCTGCCCCTCGGCGACGATCGGTACCGCATTGCGAACGTGCCGTTCCTCGTTCATCACGTCGGTCTGGGCGACGTGGTCGTCGCCGCAGAGGTGACCGCGGGCCAGCTCGAGCTCCTCGACGTCGTCGAGCACCACCATGTGGCGTCGTTCAGCTACGAGCTCCAGCACTGGGTCGACAACGAGGACTTCTTCCGTCGGGCCACCGAGATGGACGTGCAGTCCGAGGGCATGGCCCGCCGCCTGTTCACCAGCAGCACCGACGACCACGAGGCCGCCGACCGCTTCGAGTTGCTCCTCGAGGACCACGCCGACTGGTTCGAACGCTTCTCACCCGACGGTCGGGTCGTCCGCCGCCACGGGGACGCCCTGCTCGAACCCTGATCGCTACTGACTCAGCGGGAATTGTCGAGGCCGAGCTCCAGGAGGACCGTCTCGGCGAGGAGCGGCGGGCCGTTGCGCCCCCAACGCCCGAGCGCTCGATGACCGTACT
>CAJBIS010000263.1 GCA_903953195.1 uncultured Actinomycetes bacterium | reverse complement strand
CGTGAAAGCCGACCGGCCGTGAGGCCGCGGGCAAACCGCTCGGAATCGTGGCTCGGACCGAGTCGGTCATTTCGTCGAACGCGACATCACCACCGACTGCGGACGATCCTCCGGCGCGTTCCCAAACGCTTTGTTCGGCTCGGGTCCCATCACAAAGGTCAGTTCACCGCCCGCGATGATGTCCGGGTGGGTGATGTACGACTTGCCGTAAGGCTTGCCGTTCAGTTCCACCGATTGAATGTAGAGATTCATAGGCGAGTTGTTCTTGGCGATGATGGTGAACGACTTGCCGCCCGGAACGGCGATCGTCGCCTTGTCGACGATCGGGCTGCCGAAAACGTAGACGCCCGCCACCGGATTGACGGGGTAGATGCCCATCGCCGAGAAGACATACCAGGCCGACATCTGGCCGCAGTCCTCGTTGCCCGACAGGCCGTCCGGCTGGTCGCTATACAGGGTCGTGAGGATCTGCCGCACGAGCTTGGCGGTCTTCCACTGCTGACCGACGAAGGCATACAGATACGTGGTGTGATGCCCGGGCTCGTTGCCGTGGGCATACTGCCCGATCAGCCCGGAGATGTCGGCCGACGCTTCCGCGCTCTTGATCGACTCCACCGTGAAGAGCTGGTCGAGCTTTTCGCCGAAAGCCTCGTCGCCGCCGAGCAGTTCGATCAATCCTTCGGGATCATGTGGCACGAGCCACAGGTACTGCCAGCCGTTTCCCTCGCAGTAGTCGTCACGGCGGTGGGAGGACGCAATTGGGTCGAACGGCTCACGCCACGTGCCGTCAGACAGTTTGCCCCGCATGAACTTGGTCTTAGGATCGAAGTACTCCCGGTACGCCTTGGCCCGCTTGGAGAAGTACTCGTCGTCCTCCGGCTTCCCGAGCGCCTTGGCCATCTGGGCGATGCACCAGTCGTCGATGGCGTACTCCATGGCCAGGGCGACCGACTCGCTTCCCTTCTCGGCGGGGATGTAGCCGATCTCCTTGATGGAATCGAGGCCGCGCTCGTCACGCATGGCGGAGTTCTTGATCGCCTCGAAGGCCCGCTCCGGGTCGGCGTCGAGCAGGCCCTTGAAGTAGGCATCGACCACCACCGGGACGGCGTGGTACCCGACCATCGTGTCGGTTTCGTTCCCCATCAGATGCCACACCGGCAGCTTTCCCTGCTGATCACGGATGGCAAGCATCGTCTGAATGAACTGCCCGACTCGTTCCGGCTGGGTGAGCGTGAACAGCGGGTGCGCCGCGCGGTAGGTATCCCAGAGCGAGAAGATCGTGTAGGTGTCGAACCCCGGGTTGCGGTGGACCTTCCCGTCAGCGCCGCGGTAGTCACCGTTGTGATCGTTGAACAACGCCGGCGCGATCATCGTGTGGTAGAGCGCGGTGGAGAAGATGCGCTTCGTGCGGTCGTCGGCCTCGATCTGGATGCGGCCGAGCTGGTCGTTCCAGGCCGCATTGGCCGCTGCGGCGACAGCATCGAAATCCGCAGTGCCGGCTTCCTTCTCGAGATTCGCCAGCGCGTTCTCCTCGCTGACCGGCGAGATGCCGACACGCACCAGCACCTCGCCCGGCGACCCTTCGTACGTGCCGATGGCCCGCAGCGCTTGGCCCTCGGCTGACTCGCCGCCCACCGCGCGGTCGCCCAGGAAGATGCGGAACTCGGCGAATGGTTTGGACGACTTCAGCGCGAAGAAGACCCGCTGATCCTTCGCCCAGCCCTTCGATCGGCGGTAGCCGACGACCGTCGTCTCGTCGACCCGGCGCAGCCGCGACTCGACGACGCGGCCGCCGCCGTTCTCGAACTGCAGATCGATCGCCAGGTGCGCCGGCTTGTCGGCCGGGTAGCGGTAGCGGTGCAGGCCAACTCGCTCAGTGGCGGTCAGCTCGACGTGCACGTCGTGGTCGAGCAGGTCGACCGCGTAGAAGCCGGGGCGGGCCTGCTCCCGGTCGTGGCTGTAGCGGCTGGCGTATCCGGCGTCGGGGTCCTTCCGTGAGCCCGGGCCGGTGGCCAGTGCGCCGGTGTACGGCATCAGCAGGATGTCACCCAGGTCGGCGATGCCGGTGCCGCCGAGGTGCAAATGCGAGAACCCCGCCAGGACGTCGTCGGAGAAGTGGTAGCCCGAGCACCAGTCCCAGCCCTGGTGGAAGTTGTTCGGGCCAACTTGCACGGCGCCGAACGGCACGCTGGCCCCGACAAACACGTGGCCGTGGCCTCCGGAACCGATGAAGGGATCGACGTGGCCGGTGAAGTCATTCGCGGCGCTTGGAGAAGCGACCGGTGTCACGAGGGCAGCCAGGAGACAGGCGACGAGCGGGAGGCGATTCATCGTTGGAGGCCCGAGGAGGGTGGGATCAAAACGTGTGTCAGAGACGGTTGAGAGCGAATGCGTAGGCGCCCACGCCCACCGCGCGGCCGGCGCCGAGCCTGGAGACGCCGACGCCGACCCTTTTTCGGGGGTCGGTGACCACAGTGCGGCTCGAGTGCGGAACCGCGATCTCGCGGGCCTCGCCCCGTAAAAACTCCCTTCGCTGAGCAGGGTCGCCGAGGTCATAGGCATGTTGGATCAGTCGGCCGGTCGTTCCCCCCGCGTAGCTGGCGATCGTGCCGTTGAGTTCGGCCATCACCCGCGGAAGGAACAGCGGGGCCGCACCGGCAAGCCCGCCGCCGATCACTGCCACGCCGTCGATGAGGGTCAGCACGTTGGCCAGCGCGTCGCCGACGACCTCGCCGAGCCTCTCGAACGCCTGCCTTGCGGCCTGCGGGTCGCCGGCCGCCTCGCCCGTCGCGATGTCGTGGATGTCCTTGGGGGAGAGGCCGTCCGCCGCCACCCCTGCGGCCTCGGCGTAGGCCGATCGCACCGCCCTGATGCTGGCGCCCTCCTCGGCGAAACAGTCGCTGCGCACCTTGTTTCGCAGCAGCCAGAACTCGCCGCCGGCCGAGTTGTCGCCGGTCAGCAGCCGGCCATCGATGACGATTCCTCCCCCCAGGCCCGTGCCGAGCGTCAGCCCGATCAGGTTGCGGTATCGCTTGGGGCTGCCGGCAGCCTCGAGCTCCTTGTTGATCTCCGGCAGCAGCCCGGCGATCGCCTCGCCATAGGCGAATAGGTCGCCGTCGTTGTTCAGGAAGACGGGCACCCCGAACCGCTCCTCCAGCATCGGCCCGACCGCCACGCCTCCCCGGTAGGCGGGCAGGTTGCCGACATTGAAGATGACACCATTCGGGTAGTCGGCCGGGCCGGGAAACGCGAAGCTGATGGCAGCTGGCTTCTGGTCGAGCTGGTCGACGAGTGCCTGGAAGCCGGCGACCAGGTTCCGCAGGCTCGCGTCGAGATCGTGCGGTTCGGCGGGCAGCGTCACCGATTCGCCGATCGGCTGACCGCCGCGAATCGCCGAGAACGAGAAGTTGGTGCCGCCGGCGTCGAGCGTCAGCACCACCCGCGGGTCGTCGGCGAGTTCGGGGCCCGCGATCATGTGGCGGCCCTCTTGCCGGCACTCTTGGCGGCGATCCGGCGGTGGCTCCACCAGCCGTAAAAGGCGATGTAGAGGTAGCAGGGGATCGGGATCAGGAACGCCTGACGGATGCCGACCGCGTCACCGACGGCCCCCATCAGCAGCGGCAGGAGGGCTCCGCCGACGATCATCATCACGAGCAGCGACGAGCCCTGGGAGGTGTGCTCGCCGAGGTCATCGATTGCCAGTGTGAAGATGTTGGACCACATGATCGAGTTGAACAGACCGGCGCCCAGCGCCACCCAGAGGGCGACCTTGCCGGTCGCGCACGCGGCGATCAGCAGCAGCAGGCACAGGGTGCCGGAGAACAGAGCCAGCACCGCCGAAGGGTCGCCGCGGGCGACGGCGAACGCCCCCAGGCAGACGGCGATCATCAGCACGACCGGCCACAGTTCGACGAGCGGGAGAAAGCTGACCAGCAGCCGGCCGTCCTCGAATCGCAGCGCCGTGACGACGTAAATGAGCCCCAGCAGCACGGCGGCGGTCGCCACCATCAGCAGCGGTTTGCGGCCCGGGTTCGCGGTGTGGGCCATGGCGATCGCGCCGCACAGGCGACCAATCATCGCCCCGCCCCAGTAGAAGGCGAGATACAGGCTGGCGATCCCTTCTTCCCAGCCCATGACGGCTGGGTCTCCCATGAAACTCACCAGGTAGCTGCCGATCGCCACCTCGGAGCCGACATACATGAAGATCGCCACCATGCCGAGCG
>CAJBIS010000262.1 GCA_903953195.1 uncultured Actinomycetes bacterium | reverse complement strand
TGGCCGGTGCCCGCGGTGCCGGGTGGGCGCCGAGAACTACTGCGAGCGGCAACCGACGCTGCGCGCGGCCGGCGGTGGCCTCGGTGCCGACGGCGGCATGGCGCCGTGCATGCTGGTGCCGGACGCCCGGTGGCTCGTCGGTCTCGGCGATCTCGATCCGATCGACGCGGCCCCGCTCACCGACGCGGGCCTGACGCCGTACCACGCCGTCCAACGGTCCCGAGCGCTGCTCCGACCGGGGTCCACGGCGTTGGTCGTCGGCGTCGGCGGACTCGGTCACATGGCCGTGCAGATCCTGCGCGAGCTGACCCCGGCGACGATCATCGCGGTCGATGCCCGGCCCGAGGCGCAGACGCTGGCGCTCGAACTCGGTGCGGACCACGCGCTGGCACCCGGCGACGACGCCGTCGCCGAGGTACTGGCCCGCACAGGAGGGCTCGGTGTCGATGTCGCCATCGACATCGTCGGATCCGAGTCGACGCTCGCGTTCGCGGCTGCGGTCACCCGCAGCCTGGGTCACCTCACGATCGTCGGGCTCGGCGGCGGGGTCGTGCCGGTCGGCTTCTTCTCGCTCGCCTACGAGGTCTCGGTGGCGACGACCTACTGGGGCAGCATCCCTGAGCTGGGTGAGGTGCTGGCGCTGGCATCGGCCGGCCGGCTGCGTGCCGAGGTGCACCGCTTCGACCTGCCGCACGCCATGGACGCCTACCGCCAGATGCAGTCGGGCGAACTGTCGGGTCGCGCCGTGATCGTGCCGAGCTGACGGCGGCGTGGACGAGGAGCGCAACATGTCGACCCAGCTGATCCCGTCGGTGACCACCCTGAACGCCGGCGCGCCGGTGCGACCACTGCGGGACGTCGGAGCAGCCGATGTGGCGCAGGTCGGCGGGAAGGGCGCGAACCTCGGCGAACTGATGCGTGCCGGGTTCCCGGTTCCCTGGGGGTTCGTGGTCACCTCGGACGCCTACCTGTCGGCGCTCGAGGCTGCCGGCGAACGGGAACGGGTGCGAGTGGCGTTCGACGCGCTCGGCTCGACGATCGACGTCGAGGCACGGCGCGCGCAGGTCGCCGAACTGCGTCGACGGGTGCAGCGGATCGCCGTCCCGGACTCGCTCCGCCGGGCCATCGAGGACGCGCTCGGCGCGCTGGGTCCGGACCCGATCGTGGCGGTTCGCTCTTCAGCGACGAGCGAGGACGCCCCCGGCGCGTCCTTCGCCGGGATGCACGAGTCGTACATCGGGGTCCGCGGCGCCGTCGAGATCATCGACGCGGTGCGTCGCTGTTGGGCGTCGCTGTTCTCCGATCGCGCCGTGGCCTATCGACTCGAGCAGGGGATCGATGAGGAACCGGCGATCGCCGTCGTCGTGCAGCTGGTGGTCGCGTCCGAGGCCGCCGGCGTGATGTTCACCGCCGACCCCGGGGGCCGCGACGCGGATCTGGTGGTGATCGAGGCGGCTCGTGGGATGGGCGAGGTCGTCGTCAGCGGAGCGGTCGAACCGGATCACCTCGAGGTCGACACGCGCCGTTGGGCCATCACGGTCACGCACCCGGGTCACCAGGAGGAGCAGATGCGGCTCGACGGCGACGGCGCGACGGCGTCGAGCGCGGTCAGCGCGTCGATGCGGTCGCGACCGGTGCTCGGCGACGAGCAGGTGCTCGAACTGGCCCGCCTCGGTCGCGACGTCGAGATCGCCTTCGGTCGCCCACAGGACGTCGAGTGGACGTTGGCGGGCGGTAGGTGGAGCATCGTGCAGACGCGACCGATCACGACGCTCGGCGGTGACGTGCCTGCGGCGGTGGACGCCGCGGTCAGCGGGCCGGTCGGGACTCGTCCGCCGATCAGGAGTGCGACCGCTGACGGCGCGACCGCCTGGGAGCTGCGCGGGTTGGCGGCCTCGTCGGGTGTCGCATCGGGTGAGGTGCGGGTCCTGACCGACCCGTCGCAGGCGGCGACGTTCGCGGACGGCGACGTGCTCGTGGCGCCCACCACGTCACCGGACTGGGTTCCGCTGCTCCGCCGGGCGGCGGCGGTGGTGACGGAGTCGGGCGGCGCCACGTGCCACGCCGCGATCGTCAGCCGGGAGCTCGGCGTTCCGTGTGTCGTCGGCGCACGCGGCGCGACCGCACGCCTCCATGATGGTCAGGTCGTGACGGTCGACGGCGACGCGGGGACCGTGCGGCCCGGGCCGCCGGGTGCGACCGCCGACTGGTCGGCCGCGCGAACCGAACCTCGCTCCACCGGACCGGACGCCGCACCGGTCGCCGAGGCACTCGCCACGCGCTTCGACGTGAATCTGGGCGTCGTGGGCGCAGCCTCCGCCGCGGCGGCGCTTCCCGTCGACGGTGTCGGACTGCTCCGGGCCGAGGTGATGCTCGTCGACGCGCTCAGCGGGGTCCACGCGGCCGCGATGATCGCCCGCGGCCAGTCCGACGAGTTCGTCGGTCCCCTCGCGGACGCGTTGCTCGAGGTCACCACCGCGTTCGGCCACCGTCCGGTCGTGTACCGCTCCACCGACTTCCGCAGCAACGAGTTCCGTGGCCTG
>CAJBIS010000261.1 GCA_903953195.1 uncultured Actinomycetes bacterium | reverse complement strand
CGCCCACCGGATGCCATCGCGACGCTCGAGGATCGCCTGCGCAGTCGCTTCAAGATGGGCCTGATCACCGACATCCAGCCGCCCGACTTCGAGACCCGGCTCGCCATCCTCCAGAAGAAGGGTGAACAGGCCGGCTCCCGGGTACCACCCGACGTTCTCAACTTCATCGCCACGAACATCACATACAACATCCGGGAACTCGAGGGCGCCCTCATCCGAGTGAACGCCTACGCCGCTCTCAACAACGCCGAACTCACCGTCGAACTGGCGAGCGAGATCCTTGCGGACACCATCGCCTCGACGAAACCGCGACTCATCACCTCGGGCTACATCGTCGAACAGACGGCATCGATGTTCGGCCTCACCGTCGAACAGCTGAAATCCAAGAGCCGCACCCGGGACCTCGTCCACGCACGCCAGGTCGGGATGTACGTGTGTCGGGAACTCACCGATCTGTCGTACCCGCAGATCGGCAAGGAGTTCGGCGGACGGGACCACACCACCGTGATCCACGCCTACGAGAAGGTCTCGAGTCGGATGACCGATCGACGCAAGACCTACGAGGACGTGACCGCCCTCATCCAGCAGATCCTGGCCGGCGGTTGAGCACCCTGCTCGACGTCCGACGACGGTTGGAAGAGACCCGGGATGGGGGTCGCGATGCGGAAGGGTGCATGGTCGCGATCCCGACAACCTGTGCGTCGACGACGCTCATCGGGCATCCATCCACAAGGTCGGGGGCACCCGGCCTCGAGGCTGGGGAGACGGTGGACGACGCTGTGGAGCCACGGCCCGTGCCACGACTGGCCTGCGCTAGGTTTCCCACAATCCACAGTCCCTACAACTACTCCCACTTGGTACTCACCACACCAGCATCAGTAGTGGGGAAAGCGAGCCAGGGTGAAGTTCCGTTGTGAACGAGATGTGCTGGTCGAGGCACTGGCGACGGCTGGTCGCGCCGCGACCGGTAAGGCGAATCTCCGCGTGCTGTCGGGTGTTCGCCTCGATCTCGCCGGCAACCAGTTGCGGGTCACTGGAACCGATCTCGAACTGACCATGACCACCTCGGTCGAGGTCGCCGGGAGCAGCGATGGTGTCGCGGTCTTGCCGGCGAAGCTCGCCGTCGACATCGTCCGGAATCTCGAGCCCGGTGCCGTCGAGGTCGACACGGATGCCGAACGTCCTCGGATCACCGGTGGTCGGTCGGAGTTCCTCCTGAACGTCGCATCCGCCGATGAGTTCCCGGTTCCTCAGGCGGTCGACGGCGAGGCCGTGACCATCTCGGGCCAGCAGTTGGCCGACGGCCTTCGTCAGGTGGTCGGCGCGGCATCCACCGATGAGTCGCGGCGGCTCCTGACCGGCGTGCTCCTGGCGGCCGAGGAGTCGGGCCTCCGGATGGTGGCGACTGATTCGTACCGTTTGGCCTTCCGGGAGTTCCCGGGCACGACGGTGTTGAAGCAGGGCCAGCGGGTGAACGTCCCGTCTCGGGCCCTCCAGGAACTGACCCGGGTCCTGAGCGACGATCTGGACGTCGAAGTGGTGCTCGCTGACACGATGGTGTCGTTCCAGGTCGGGCCGTTGCTGTTGTCGTCCTGGCTCATCAAGGAGGACTTCCCCGACTACGCCAAGCTGATCCCGAGTGACATGCCGAACGAGCTCGTGGTCGATCGTCAGGCCCTACAGGACGCGATCCGGCGGGTGCGCCTGATGGCCCGTGAGAACAGTCCGATTCGGCTCACGATGAGCAGCGACGGTCTCCGTCTGAGCGCCGTGACCCCCGATGTGGGCGAGGCCACCGAGGACGTGGACTCCGGCTACAACGGCGAGGAACTGACCGTGGCGTTCAATCCCGAGTACCTGATGGACGGTCTCGAGGTCACCGCAGGTGACGAGGTCGTGTTGCAGACCCGGGATCCGCAGAAGCCAGCGGTCCTGCGATCCACCGACTCGAACGACTTCCTGTACCTGTTGATGCCCGTCCGGGTCTCCTGATCGTCGTCGACCCTTCGTGGAGATCCACCGGTTGTGGCTGGTCGGGTTCCGCTCGCACGAGACCGTCGACATCGAACTCGATCCGGGTGTGAACCTGATCGTCGGTGGCAATGGGGCGGGGAAGACCAATCTGGTCGAGGCCATCGGATATCTGGGCTCGCTCCGGTCGTTCCGGGGAGTCCCGGCTGAGGCACTGATCCGGCGGGGTGCTGATCAGGCCGTCGTTCGTGCCGAGATCGATCACTCCGGCCGGCGGCAACTCGTCGAGATCGAGATCGCGGCGCGTGGACGCGGCCGGGTGCTGATCAATCGCCAACGAGCTGGTCGGGCTCGGGACCTGCTCGAGGTGGTGCAGACCACGGTGTTCGGGCCCGATGACCTGGCTGTCGTCAAGGACGGGCCCGGCGTCCGGCGTGATCTCCTCGATGACCTCATCGTCCAGCTCCGGCCCACCGACGATGTCGTTCGGAGCGACTGGGAGCGGGCCCTCCGTCAGCGCAACTCGTTCTTGAAACAGGTGCGGGGCCGGCTCGATGAGTCGGCGGCGCTGACGCTCGAGGTCTGGGACACCAAGGCGGCGGAGGCGGGTGAGCGACTCACGGAGCGCCGCAATGATCTGGTGGATCGGCTGGGACCGTTCGTCAGTCAGGCCTACGCGGAGCTGGCCGGGGCACCGACCCCGGTGGCGCTGCATCTGGTGTCGCCGTGGCGCGATGACGGCCTGGCGAACGCCTTCCGGTCGGGCCGCGATGACGATCTCCGCCGGGGTCTCACGCTGGTGGGTCCCCACCGGGACGACGTCGTGGTGACACTGGACGGGCTGCCGTCCCGAACCCATGCGTCCCAGGGCGAGCAGCGCTGCCTGGCGCTGGCACTCCGTCTCGCCGGTCATCGACTGGTGACCGAGGTGCGGGGTGATCCACCGATCCTGATCCTCGACGATGTCTTCTCGGAGCTGGACCACGGCCGTGCTGCGGCGCTGCTGATGGCGCTGCCTGCGGGGCAGACGTTCATCACCTCGGCAACGGGGGCGCCTCCCGGGGTCGAGCCCGGACTGGCCATTCGTGTCGAGCGGGGTGGCCGCGTGACGCCGGATCCGGACTGACCGGTTGGCCGCGGTCGGCGTCCGGACGGTCGGACGGACCCGGTACGGTCTCGTCGTGGCCGTGGAACCCCTGCCGTCGAGCCGTCGACCGAGCCGGCACATCACCGAGGCCCTCGACCGGGTCCGTCGAGGACTCGGCGCGGCGCGGGTGGACGCGCTCCCGACGATCGAGTCGAACTGGTCGCAGCTGGTCGGGAACCGCCTCGCCGGTGTGTGTCGCGTCGAGTCCATCCGGGACGGCCGGCTGGTCGTGACGTGCGACGCGCCGGCCGTCGCCGAGCAGATTCGGTGGCAGACGGTGGATCTCCTCGGTGCGGTCAACGCACTGTGTGATGACACGGTCGCGACCTCTGTGGAGACCCGGGTTCAGGCGCCCTGATCCCCAGCGTTCAGATCGGCTTCCCGGCCAGCTCGTCAGGGTGGTTCCGAGGCCGGAAAACCCTTGTCGTTCCGGGCCGATCTCCCCGGTCGAGATGCCCCGATCGAGCTCGGTCCAGGTGCTAGGCTGCGGCTTCGCAAGATCGCTGGAATCCACGACTCGTCCACAAGTTTTCCACAGGCTGACGAGGGTGGTGCTGGAGGGCTGGATTGACCGCTGAACCCACGTCGTACGGAGCCGAGGCCATTCAGGTGCTCGAGGGTCTCGAAGCGGTTCGCAAGCGACCCGGCATGTACATCGGATCCACGGGTCCTGCCGGTCTCCACCACATGGTCTACGAGATCGTCGACAACTCGGTCGACGAGGCCATGGCGGGCCACGCCTCCGACATCAACGTGGTGCTCCTGGCCAACGGCGGGTGCGAGGTCAGCGACAACGGCCGTGGGATCCCGGTGGATCCGTCGACCCAGGATCCCGACAAGAGCGCGGCCGAGGTGGTGCTGACCGTGCTCCACGCCGGCGGCAAGTTCGGCGGCGGCGGCTACAAGGTCTCCGGTGGCCTCCACGGTGTGGGTGTGTCGGTCGTCAACGCCCTGTCGTCACGTGTCGAGGTCGAGATCGACCGCGAGGGCAGCCGCCACGCGATGGCGTTCGTGGACGGTGGCCAGTTGTCCGAGAAGCTGCACGTCATCGGCACCTCGCCGGTCACCGCCGACGGCAGCCCCCGTACCGGCACCACCGTCCGCTTCTGGCCCGATCCCACCATCTTCGATGAGATCTCGTTCCGGGCGACCACTCTGCTCGAGCGGCTGCAGATGATGGCGTTCCTCAACGCCGGGTTGCGCATCACGTTCGTCGATGAGCGGCCCGGTGCCACGACCGAGGCGGTCGAGTACTGCTACGAGGGCGGAATCAGGGATTTCGTCCGCCACGTCAACGCCAGCAAGGAGTCGTTGTTCAGCGACGTCGGTTATCTCCGTCAGGCCGAGGAGAAGGACGGCGAGTCGATGGAGGTCGAGGTCGCGTTCCAGTGGAACACCGGCTACCACTCCGATGGACTCCACTCGTTCGCGAACGGGATCAACACCATCGAGGGTGGGATGCACGAGGAGGGCTTCAAGAAGGCCCTCACGAACACGGTGAACCGCTACGCCCGCGAGCACCAGCTGCTCAAGGAGAAGGAGGACAACCTCCAGGGCGAGGACATCCGCGAAGGGCTCACGGCCATCGTCTCGGTCCGACTGACCGAACCGCAGTTCGAGGGCCAGACCAAGGCGAAACTCGGCAACGTGCCCATGCGCTCGCTGGTGGAGCGTGCGACGAACGAGAAGCTCGCCGAATGGCTCGAGGAGCATCCGTCCGAGGCCAAGCGGGTTCTGCAGAAGGCGCTCCAGGCCGCTCGAGCCCGTGAGGCGGCGCGGAACGCCCGCGAGGCCACCCGCCGCAAGTCGGCGCTCGACGGTGCGGGGCTGCCCGGCAAACTCGCCGACTGCTCCTCGAAGGATCCGCGTGAGGCCGAGCTCTACATCGTCGAGGGCAACTCGGCCGGCGGCTCGGCCAAGGACGCCCGCAACTCCGAGACGATGGCGATCCTGCCCATCCGCGGCAAGATCCTGAACGTCGAACGGGCGCGGCTCGAGCGGATGCTCGCCAACACCGAGATCCAGGCGCTCATCTCGGCGATCGGCGGCGGCGTCGGTGACGAGGAGTTCGCCGCCGAGAAGATCCGCTACGGCAAGGTCATCATCATGTGCGACGCCGACGTCGACGGCTCGCACATCCGCACGCTGCTGTTGACGTTCTTCTTCCGTCAGATGCGGCCGCTCGTGGAACAGGGCCACGTGTTCATCGCGCAGCCGCCGCTCTATTCGACCGAGGTGGGCCGCAACAAGGTGTACCTCAAGGATGACGCCGCGAAGGCGGCGTTCCTGGCGCAGTACCCGAACCACAAGAACGAGTTCCAGCGACTGAAGGGGCTCGGCGAGATGGATGCCACTGAGCTCTGGGAGACGACCATGGATCCGACCCGCCGGACGCTGCTCCAGGTGTCGGTCGAACAGGCGGCGATCGCGGACGAGGTCTTCTCGATCCTGATGGGCGACGACGTGGAGAGTCGCAAGACCTTCATCCAGAGCAACGCTCAGGACGTCCGATTCCTCGACATCTGATGAGCCGCTGCCGGACGCCACCGTGCGCAGCGCCGATGACCACCGACCTGACCACCAAGGATCTGCATGAGTGACGAACACGACGACGTGAACGACGCCGGGACGTCGGAGGACGGCACCGGCGATCCGGTTGCCACCGACGTGGACGGTGGTGACGACACGACCACCGTTCCGGTCACGTCGGTGGGTTCGATCGAACCGATCGAGATCCAGCACGAGATGGAGCAGTCGTTCCTCGACTATGCCATGTCGGTCATCGTGGCCCGGGCGCTGCCCGACGTCCGCGACGGGCTCAAGCCGGTCCACCGGCGGATCCTCTGGGCCATGCACGACGGTGGGTTGCGCCCGGACCGCAACCATCGCAAGTGCGCGACGGTCGTCGGCGACGTCATCGGCAAGTACCACCCGCACGGCGACAGTGCCGTGTACGACGCGCTGGTCCGCATGGGCCAGGACTTCTCGCTCCGGCATCCGTTGGTCGATCCACACGGCAACTTCGGGTCGCCGTCGGATCCGCCGGCTGCGTACCGGTACACCGAGTGCCGGCTCACGGCGCTGGCCATGGAGATGCTGGCCGACATCGACGAGGACACCGTCGACTTCACGGCCAACTTCGACGGGTCGACCGAGGAGCCGACGGTGCTGCCGGCCCGGTTCCCCAACCTGCTGGTCAACGGTTCACAGGGCATCGCCGTCGGCATGGCGACGAGCATCCCGCCACACAACCTCGGCGAGGTGATCGACGCCACGGTGCACCTGATCAACAACCCCGAGGCGACGATCGACGAGCTGATGGCTTTCGTCAAGGGCCCCGACTTCCCGACCGGGGCGCAGATCATGGGCCGTGCCGGTCTGGTCTCGGCGTTCCGGACGGGTCGCGGTTCGATCAAGCTCCGTGCTCTGGCCGAGATCGAGGAGGGCCCGAAGAACTCGCGGATCGTCGTCACCGAGATTCCGTACCAGACCTCGGTCGAGCAGATCGAGGAGAAGATCGCCGAACTGGTCAACTCGAAGGTGCTCGAGGGCATCCGTGAGCTCCGGAACGAGAGTGCGCGTGGCCGCACGCGGTTCATCATCGAGTTGAAGCGCGACGCCGCGGCGAACGTGATCCTCAACAACCTGTTCAAGCACACGCCGATGCAGACGTCGTTCCCCGTGAACATGGTGGCGCTCGTCGACGGTGTGCCCCGCACGCTGACGCTGCGCGATGCGCTCGTCCACTACGTCGAGCACCAGGTCGATGTCATCCGTCGTCGGTCCGAGTACCGGCTCGACAAGGCCCGTCGTCGGGCCCACATCGTCGAGGGTTTCCTGCGGGCCCTCGACCTGATCGACGAGATCATCGTGGCCATCCGGGCGTCGGCCGACCGGTCGTCGGCGATCACCGCCCTCCAGGCGGACGCCTTCGGGTTCTCGGAGATCCAGGCCACCGAGATCGTCGACATGCGGCTCTCCACGCTCACCCGACTGGGTCGGGAGCGGCTCGAGGAGGAGATGGCCCAGCTGCGAGCGACCATCGAGGAACTCGAGGCGATCCTGGCCGACGACGGCAAGCTGCGCGCGGTGATCATCGCCGAGATGACCGAGGTCCGCGAGAAGTTCGCGACCGATCGTCGTTCGACGCTCGAGATCGATGAGGGTGACCTGGAGATCGAGGACCTGATCGACGACGAGGAGGTCGTCGTGGTGATGACCTCGAGGGGCTACATCAAGACCGTCTCGG
>CAJBIS010000260.1 GCA_903953195.1 uncultured Actinomycetes bacterium | reverse complement strand
GTTCGTGCCGGTCACCTGGATCGAGTACGTCTCACCACCGTTGAGCGGAGTGTTGCGCGGCCCGAC
Source organism: uncultured Actinomycetes bacterium (assembly GCA_903953195.1). Taxonomy (GTDB): domain Bacteria; phylum Actinomycetota; class Acidimicrobiia; order Acidimicrobiales; family Microtrichaceae; genus SXMI01. The sequence continues at coordinate 5,377 of CAJBIS010000260.1, read as the reverse complement.
ATTCGGGGTGCCAGGCCGCGTGTCCATGATCCGGCACGGCGTGATGAGTGTCTGCGACGGGGTGATCTGCGCGTTCGTCGCACCCGAGAACGCCACACCACCGGTGCCGGCGACCACCGCGATCGCCGCACCGATCGCCGCCCAACGCGCCCGCCACCCGCGGCTGCGGTCACGCCGGAGGTGCCCGACGGGACCGGTGGGCGCCGCCGCCGGTCGATCGAAGTGCGTGGCGATGGCTCGCGACGGGGCAGGGGTGGTGGTGACGGTCATGGCTCCTCCAGACACAACGTGATGTGCCCGGAACCATACCGACGAAGTGAATGTGACCGCCTGTCCGCCGGAACCGGCGAGCGCGTGGAGTGGACGGTCAGGAGGTGTGCGCTGCGATGACGCGTTCGCCGAAGTCGGCGAGGGAGCCGGCCGGGTCGCCCAGGAACAGGAACGACGGCACGATGACCCGGTCCACGCCTGCGGCATCGAGACGTTCCACGGCGCCGACGGGGTCGTCGCCGAGGACGTCGGCGTCGCCGAACGAGATCTCGATCGAGGACGGGTCACGACCGGCATCGGCCGCGGTCTGGCGCACGATGTCGACGAGCTCCGCGATGTCACCCTTGCCGGGGAAGAATCCGTCGCCGAGTCGACCGGCCCGTTCCGCGGCGGCGCGGCTGTGGCCGCCGATGGTGATCGGCACGCGGCCGTGCACCGGCTTCGGATTGACGCTCGCCGCGGCGAAGTCGACGAACTCGCCGTGGTACTCGGCGTTGTCTGCGTCCCACAGCGCGCGGATGGCACCGATGTACTCGTCGGTGCGTGCGCCGCGCCGCTCGAACGGAACGCCGAGCGCGTCGAACTCCTCGCGCAGCCAGCCGACCCCGATGCCGAGCTCCATCCGGCCGCCGGTCAGGTGATCGAGCGTGGCCACCTCCTTGGCGAGCACCACGGGATTGCGCTGCGGGAGGATCAGGATCCCCGTGGCAAGACGAATGTGTTCGGTGGCGGCGCCGACGAACGCCAGCCAGATCAGCGGATCGGGGAGCGGCGTGTCGGGCGCCATCATCATCTTGCCGCTGCGGTCGTAGGGGTACGCCGACTCGTAGCCGTCCGGGTAGATGACGTGTTCGACGGTCCACAGCGACTCGAATCCGGCGGCCTCGGCCGACTGGGCCAGTTCCGTCAGGCCGTCGCGGCCGGCGAACGTGAGGATGTTGGCGAATGCCATGCCGAACTTCACGTGGATCTCCTCGGGGTCTCGGGAATCGGATCGCATCTTCGCAGACGCGCCCGGAACCCCGCGGCTCCGGAGTTGTTAGCCTCCGCGGCGTGACGCGGGCCGAGATCGACACGGGAAGCACCCGGACCGGATGCCGGTCGGTGGGGAGCGCGAGATGGTGAGCCGTGCCGAGGTGCTGGCGGAGTTCACGGCGCCGGGCGCCCCGTATGAACTGCGGACCATCGACACCGAGCGGGGGCCGCACCGAATCTTCGCGGCCGCGCCACCGTCGCTGCGGGAGCTCGCCGAGTCGGCTCGTAGTGACGCCGAGTACCTGGTGTACGGCGACGAGCGGTACACGTTCGACGAGGCGTACCGCCGTGCTGCCGCGATCGCTCACGTGCTGGTGCACGACTGCGGAGTGGTCCCCGGGGATCGAGTGGCGATCTCCATGCGCAACTACCCCGAGTGGGTGCTCGGGTTCATCGCCGCCACGTCGGTCGGGGCGGTGGCGGTCGCCATGAACTCGCTGTGGCAGGCCGACGAGCTGCAGTACGGACTGGCCGACTCCGGCGCGTCGGTCCTGCTCGCCGACGGCGAACGCGTGGCCATGCTCGCCGGGCTCGACGCGGCGTCAGCGCCGACGGTGCTCGCGGTCCGTGCCGACGACGAGCAACTCGCTGGTGCCGCCGGACTGCAGGTGCACCGCCTCGACGAGCGGTTGAGGGCACTCGGTGAGGTCCCGATGCCGCCGGCCTCCCCGCAACCCGATGATCCGGCGACGATCTTCTACACGTCGGGCTCGACCGGCCACCCGAAGGGCGTGCTGTCGACGCACCGCAACGTGATCAGTGCGCTGATGAGCTGGGAGCTCGACACGCTCGTGGGTGCCCAACTGCTCGCGGCCCGGCGCGCCGCGGCGAGCGATCCCACGACCCGGGCCCCGGAGGCCGACACGTCGCCCGCGGCGCCCGTGCCGCAGCGGCCCGCCCCGCGGCAGGGTGCCTCGTTGCTGGGGGTCCCGCTGTTCCACGTCACCGGCTGCCACGCCATCGCCCTCGCGAGCCTGCGGGCCCAGCGCAAGGTCGTGGCCATGTACCGCTGGGACCCGGAGGTGGCCGCCGGGCTCATCGAGGCCGAACACATCAACGCGTTCGTGGCGACACCGGCGATGGTCGGCGACCTGTTGCGGGTCGCCGCCGAGACCGGCCATGACCTGTCGTCGCTGCGGCTGGTCGGCGGCGGCGGTGCGCCACGCCCGCCGTCGCAGGTGAGTGCGATCACGTCGTCGTTCGCCAAGGCGGCGCCCAACAACGGGTGGGGCATGACCGAGACGAACGCCATCGGTGCCGGCATCACCGGTGGTGACTACAGCGACCGTCCCTCGACGTCCGGTCGGGTGTCCGCAGTGCTGGACCTGCGGGTCGTCGACGACGACGGCAACGTGCTCGGCGTCGGCGAACGCGGCGAGCTGCAGGTGCGGGGCACCTCGGTGTTCGTCTGCTACTGGAACCAGCCCGACGCAACGGCGGACTCCTTCGTCGACGGCTGGTTCCGCACCGGCGACGTGGCCTACCTGGACGAGGACGGGTTCGTGTTCATCGTCGACCGCATCAAGGACCTGATCATCCGTGGCGGCGAGAACATCGGGTGCGGCCACGTCGAGGCGGCACTGCTCCTGCACCCGCTGGTCCGTGAGGCCGCCGTGTACTCGGTGCCGGACGAGCGGCTCGGCGAGGAGGTCGGGGCGACGGTGTTCGCCGCTGCCGGCCTCGATGTCGACGAACTGCTGGTGTTCCTCGAGGACCACCTGGGGCGGTTCGAGATCCCGAGCTACCTGACGGCGGTGATGACGCCGTTGCCGCGCACTGCGACCGGCAAGATCTTCAAGCGTCAACTGCAGGCCGAGATGCTCCACGACCTGCGCGCCGCCGGCGTGATCGACTGACCCGACGAGCAACTCAGGGCGAGCCGTCAGGTCGCGTCGGCGGGCCCAGTGCACTCGAGTCCGGCCAGGTCGCCGGCGTCGCGCCACGCCTGCATCATCCGGAAGAACTCGATCGACCCGCCGCCGTAGGGCGCCTCGTAGGGCGGGCGGCCCAGATCCTGACCCTCGTTGTTGTAGTAGCCGGGGGTGCAGTCGCTGCCGCCGATCCCGCCGGCGATGCCGCCCATGGACGTGGCGACGATCTGGTCGGCCCAGTCCCGCTCGGCGGCCTCGGTCGGCTCGACCGACGTCAGTCCGGCCGATCGCATGTGATCGATCACGTAGGTGAGCTGGACCGCCGCCTCGTCGAGCAGGTGCGTGTAGTTGGCGGTCCACGCGCCCTGCTGGATGCCCATCACGAACAGGTTCGGGTAGCCCCGGTGGTGCATGCCGTACAGCGAGCGCATGCCACCGTCGTCCCACTTCTCGGTCAGGGTCCGGCCGTCGCGGCCGCGGATGTGCATGCCGGCACGGCGCTCGAACCCGGTGCCGACCTCGAATCCGGTGGCGTACACGATGCAGTCGACCTCGTACTCGACGCCGTTCGCCACGACGCCCCGCTCCGTGATGCGCTCCACGCCCTGACCGTCGGTGTCGACGAGCGTGACGTTCGGCCGGTTGAACGTCGGCAGGTACTCGTCGTTGAACGTCGGGCGCTTGCAGAACATCTGGTACCAGGGCTTGAGCGCCTCGGCCGTCGCCGGATCCTCCACGACACGGTCGATGCGGGCGCGGAGCTCCTCCATCTTCTGGAAGTTCGCGATCTCGAGCACCTCGCCCATCGGCCGCTCCAGGGCGCCGTGGCGACCGTCGCGGTAGATGGCGACGATGCGGCCGACGATGTCGGTCCAACCATCCATGACCAGATCGACGTCCTGGGGGACGCCGCTCAACCAGGCGTTGAAGTTCTCGTTCCGCTCCTGTTGCCAGCCGGGCTCGAGTGACGCCGCCCACTGGGCATCGGTGGGCGCGTTGCCCCGCTCGTCGACCGACGACGGCGTGCGCTGGAACACGACCAACTGCTCGGCGGCGGCGCCGAGGTGCGGCACGACCTGCACGGCGGTGGCGCCGGTGCCGATGATCGCCACCCGCTTGTCGCCCAGCCGGTCGAGCCCGCCATTGGCGCCGCCGCCGGTGTACTCGTAGTCCCACCGACTCGTGTGGAACGAGTGGCCGGCGAACTCGTCGATGCCGTCGACGCCCGGCAGCTTCGGCCGGTGCAGCGGCCCGGCGGCGACGACGACGAACCGCGCCCGCAGCGCGTCGCCACGGTTGGTGTGCACGATCCACCGTTGCGCTTCGTCGTCCCAGCGGAGGTCGGTCACCTCGGTGTGCAGGAGCGCGTCACGATCGAGGTCGTAGCGAGCGGCGAGGCGCTGCGCATGGCTGAGGATCTCGGGGGCGCGGGCGTACTTCTCACTCGGCGTCGTGCCGACCTGTTCGATGAGTGGCAGGTAGATGTAGGACTCGATGTCGCACTGCGCGCCCGGATACTGGTTCCAGTACCAGGTACCGCCCAGCCCGCCGCCCTTCTCGATGATGCGCAGGTCGTCGACGCCGGCCTCTCGAAGTCGGGCCCCGGCGAGCAGTCCACCGAACCCGCCGCCGACGAGCACGACCTCGACCTCGTCGGTGAGCGGCGCCCGGTCCTCGACGTCGTCGGTGTACGGGTCATCCGCGAAGTGCTCGAACTGGTCGGCGATCTCGAGGTACTGGTCGTTGCCGTCGGCCCGCAGGCGTTTCGCCCGTTCCTCGGCATAGCGGGCGCGCAGCGCGTCCGGGTCGAATCCGAGATCGTCGTCCGAGGTGACCGGCATGCGCGGACGGTACTTCACCCGCACGTCGGCAGGCGGGTCGGTACGGTGAGCACGTCGTGCCGGGGAGTCGGCCGGGGATCGGGGGGTCGTGGACGCAACGCTCGAACAGGTGATCCGTGGCCGGATGGCCGCCGAACAGGCCCGCACCGAGCCGCCGGCGGAGGCCGTCGAGGTGCCGCCGATCCCGACCGCCCGCTACACCGACATCGCATTCGCCGAGCTCGAGCAGGAACAGATCTTCCGGCGCAGCTGGCTGTTCGTCGGCCACCGTTCCGAGTGGCCCGAAGCCGGGAGCTACCGGCAGTTCGACCGCACCGGCTCACCGCTGGTGGTCGTCCGGGGTGTCGACGACGTGATCCG
>CAJBIS010000259.1 GCA_903953195.1 uncultured Actinomycetes bacterium | reverse complement strand
GCCCGACGTCCTCACCGTCACGATGACCGACACCTACCGGGACGTGGCGGCATCCACCGACGGTCCGTTCCCGCTGGTGCTGTTCTCGCACGGGTTCGGGTCGTTCCGACTCGATGCGTCGTCACTGCTGCGTGACATCGCATCGTGGGGATTCGTGATCGCGGCGCCCGACCACCTCGAGCGCGGACGCGCCGCGCTCGTCACCGGAGCGGCCAAGCCGTCGACCGACATCGACGTGCGAGTGATGCTCGACACGATCCCGCTCGTCGGGAACGCCGGTGGTGTGCTGCAGGGCCTCACCGACACCGAACGGGTCGGCGCCATCGGCCACTCGGCCGGCGGCCGGGCTGCGCTCACCGCGCTGTCGGAACCCCAGATCGACGTGGCGGTCGGTTGGGCCGCCGCCGGTCGCGCCGACGTGCCGGCGCCACCCAAGCCGTCCATGAACATCGCGGCCCGCATCGACGTGCTGGTCCCACTCGACGAGGTCGAACAGACCTATGCCGGGCTCGCGCCGCCGAAACGGATCGCCGTGATCGACGGCGCCGGCCACAACTCCTTCACCGACCTGTGCCTGTCGGTGCGCAACGGCACCGACCTGTTGGGCATCGCCAAGCAGATCGGATTCAACCTGCCCGAGAACCTGGCGAAGGGCGCGACCGACGGCTGCGAACCCAGCTCGATCGACACCACCCTCGGCTGGCAGATCACGCAGAACTTCACCGTCGCCGAGCTCCGTCAGGGACTCGGTCTCGACGAGTCGGGCGCCGGACTCGGTCAGGGCGTCACCGCGGCGTGGCCGACCCCGGTCGAGTACCGACAGGATCTGGGTACGACATCGGCTGAGCCCACGACCACCGGGGGCTGAGCCCGGCGCGACTCAGCGGGCGCTGATGCCGTCGCCGTCGAAGACGCGCTCGCGGTACCAGTCGTAGACCCGAGCGGTGCCGGCCTCGAGCGTGACCTGCGGTTCGTAGCCGCTCACCGAGATGGTGTGGGTCATGTCGGGGCAACGTCGGTACGGCGACCCGGGCGCGGTCTCGCCGGCGACGATCCGCAGGTCACGGCCGACCACGCCGCACAGCAGCTCGGCCAGCTGACCCATACTCACCTCGGGTGCCTGCGTCCCGATGTTGAACGTGCCACCGGCGCCGGCGTCGGTGCCGATCAGGCGGACGACGAACTCGACGGCGTCGTCGATGTGGCAGAACGTGCGCATGTGGTCGATCGAGTAGACGGTGAGCTCGTCGCCGTCGGCGGCATCGTGGATCCGCTGCAAGAGTTGGGGGATCACGTGCGACAGACCCATGCGCGGTCCGTAGAAGTTGTGCGGCCGGATGATGGTGAACGGCAGGCCGGACGCGTGCACCAGCGCCTCGCCGTAGATCTTGGACAGCATGTAGCTGGTGCGGGGATGGTCGAGTGCGCTGACGGCGAGCGGGGTGGACTCGGGCGACGGGATCGGCAGTTCGAAGAACTGCTGGGTCCCGACGTAGACCTCGGACGTCGACGGAAACACGAACCGGTCGAGCTGACGCTGGCGGGCGCCGACGTCGAGCAGGCGCTCGAGCATCGACACGTTCTCGCGCAGCACCGCGAACGGCCGGTCGAGGACGTTCTGCACGCCGAGCAGCGCGGCCATGTGGATGATGAGCGAGTAGTCGTCACCGACGTCGTCGAGTGCGTCGGGTTCGCGCAGGTCGGCGACGTGCAGCTCGAAGTTCGGGTGCTCGAGCAGTTCGGTCAGCTCGGCGTCCTGCACGCCCCGGCTCATGTTGTCGACCAGGTCGATCGACCAGCCGTCGGCCAGCAGGCGCCGCGACAGGTGACCGCCGATGAATCCGGCGCCACCGGTGATGAGCGCCTTGCGTTGCGTTCCAGACATCAGACGACCCCCCGGCCGATACTCGCGAGTGGACATCCCAGTGCGGCGATCGCCGCTCGTTGATCGGCGTCGAGCACGCTGAAGCCGTCGAGGACGGCGGGGCGGGCCGTGCCGAGCCAGTCGGCGACGTCGAGGGAGCGGTACTCCTCGTGCGGCACCGCGAACACGACCGCGGCGAACCCGTCGGCCGACGGCAGCGTGCGCGCCACTGGCCGGTCGAGCTCCTCCCAGTGGTCGACGAGCGGATCGGTGCACTCGACCACCGCACCCTCGGCCTCGGCGGCGACGACGAACGTCTCGGACGGCGAGTAGCGGGTGTCGCCGACGTCCTGTCGGTACGACACGCCGGCCAGCAGGATGCGTTGACCGTCGAGCGATCCGCCGACGAGTTCACGCAGGCGGGCGAGACTGACCAGCGGCGCGGCATCGTTCGTGCGCACCGCGGCGGTCGAGAACGGGAACTCGACCGGCTGACCCCACACCACGTCCGAGGCCAGCTGCGCGAACAGCGGGTCCTTGGTCAGGCAGTAGCCGCCGACACCGAACCCGGGGCTGCGCATGTTGGCGTGAGTCGGCCGCATCCGGATCGCGTCGACCACCTCGAACAGATCGATGCCGATCACCTCGGCGAACCGGCTCCACTCCTCCATCAGGGCGATGGTCGTGGCCCGGAACGTGTTCTCGAGCACCTTCGCCGTCTCCGACGCCGACGTGGAGCCGAGCCGGGTGAGCGGGTAGGAGTCGATGTCGATCAGCTGCGACAGGAACGCCTCGGCGGCCTTGGCGGCGGCCTCGGTGTGACCGGCGTACACCCGCCAGTAGTGGGTGATCGAGTGCAGGTAGTCGGCACCGGGCATCACCCGCTCGTAGCTGTGCGCCACCAGCACCGAGTCCTCGCTCAGGCCGCGCGCCGCGAGCTCCTCGGCGAGCAACGGGACGACGATCCGCTCGGTCGTCCCCGGTGGCACCGTGGTCTCGAGCAGGACCAACGCACCCGGTCGCACGTGACGGCCGACGGTCCGGATGGCCGCCTCGAACCCGGCGAGTCGCAGCGCCGGCTGCTCACTCCGCCAGTCGATGTCGAGGGGGATGTCGACGACGACCACGTCGGCGAGCCCGTAGGCGGCGGGGTCCGCACAGGCGAACAGGTTGGCGCGCTCACGCGCCGCCGACAACGCCGAGACGAGTGCCGTGTCGGTGGTCTCGAACGGGAACCGTCCGGCGTTGAGGGAATCGATGCGCCGTCGGCCGGCGTCGTCGCCCAGATCGACACCCACCACGTTGAAACACGGGTCACCGGCGGCATCGACGGCGGTCGCGGCGGCCACGCACATGGCGGCGCCGACGAACCCGAGTCCCTGCACCGCGACGACGGCTCGGCCCGGCGCAAGGTCGAAGGTGACGTCCTCGGCCGAGGCCAGCGCGGTGAGTTGCGACGGGTCACCGACGACGTGCGCGCTCCCCGATTCGTTCACATCCATCGTGGTGTCGACCTCGCCTGCATCCACAGCCTGCTCGGGGCGGTGCGCTCCCGGCGTCTCATGATCGTCCCATCATGCCGGGAAACGCCGGAAATCAGCATGCATCGCGGCGTCCGGTGAGCGATCAGCGCGGCGTCGGGAGCAGCACCCGGCTGCCCGGGCCGGCGAGGACCCGCTGCCACAGCGCCACGTACGCCGCGACGGTGGCGTCGAGTGTGAACCGCGCCTCGGCATCCGCCCGAGCGGCGTCACCCATGGCGCGGCGTCGGTCCGGATCGCCGACGAGCTCATCGATCGCCGCCGCGAGTGCCGCCGGGTCCTCGGGCGGGACGACGAGTCCGGTCACGCCGTCCCGGACGGATTCCCGCACGCTGCCCACGTCGGTCGCCACCACCGGGACGCCGGCGAGCATCGCCTCCATGATCGTGACGGGGAACCCCTCGAGCCGCGACGGCAGCACGAACACGTCGAAACCGGCCAGATGATCCCGTGCCCGCTCCGACCAGGGAACCACACGGAACTCGACGCGGCCGTCGAGGCCCAGCCGGGTGCACTGCTCGACGAGGGCGGCATGTTCGGGCCCGTCGCCGATCAGCACCACCGAGGACGGGCGGTCGGTGAGTGGCAGCGCGTCGAGCAGCACGTCGATGCCCTTGACCGGGTCGTGACGGGCGATCGTGCCGACGATCGGCAGCATTCCCGTGCGGGGCGGCGGATCGTGCTCGATGATCTCGACCCCGTGGTACAGGTGGCCGATCGAACCGGGGCGGAGCTCGCCGGACTGCTCGATCATCCGGGCGGTGCGCTCACCGACGGCGACGTGACCGGCCAGACGCGGCGACGTCCAGCGCTTGAGGCGCCGCGACGTCGAGTGCTCGCTGGCGAGCGGCGAGTTCTCGACCGCCACCACCCGCTGACCCGGGATGCTCAGTGCCGCCGCCATGGCCCACTGACACGACCACGTGGCGCTCAGGTTGAACTGGATGATGTCCGGTCGCAGGCGCCGGAAGGCCCGGCGGTGCGCCCGCATGCCCGCGACGTCCGACCGGTTGGCGATCGGCGCGAGCACCTCGGTGGCGCTCCCGGGTCGGTGCGACGCGATCCACTCGACCACCTCGGACTCCACGCCGAGCACGGTGACGCGGATCTGCTCGGGCAGCCGGGCGAGCATCGCCACGAGGGTCATCTCGGCACCGCCACGCACCGTCGCATCGGAGTAGACCAGCAGGTGGAACGGCTGCACGCCCAGCGGCGCATCCGCGCCCTGCGGTTCGGTCACGTCGTCGGCGGCAGGAGCCGGTGACGCAGTTCGTCCCACTCCTCGTTGGCGCTGTCGTAGTCATCGGGTCGACCGATGTCGAGCCAGTACCCGTCGAACGGATGCGCCCGCGGGCTCGGTCCGGTGCGCAACAGGTCGATGACCAGTTCGTCGAAGCCGAGCGCGGCGCCCGCCTCGTAGTTCGCGAGTGCCGCGGTCGACACCGCGTACACGCCCATCGACACCGAGAACGACTCGACCGGCTTCTCGGTGAACGCCACGATCTCGTCGCCGGCACCGCCGATCGACAGCACGCCGAAGTCGATCTTGACCGTGCGGTCGTAGGTGGCGACGGTGATCGGCGCGCCCGAGGCCGCGTGGCCGGCGAGCAGCGCGGCGTAGTCCAGGTCGGTGAGCACGTCACCGTTCATCACGAGCACGTGGTCGGGCAGCTCGTCGCGGTGCAGCACCAGCGGACCCATGGTTCCGAGCGGTTCGTCCTCGGGCCAGTAGTCGATCTGCAGACCCCACTGGCTGCCGTCACCGCAGTACGCGCAGATCAGCTGTCCCAGGTGACCGATCGAGATGGTGACGTGGGTGAACCCGGCCGCCGCGAGTTGGCGGAGCACGACCTCGATGATGGCCATCTCGTCGCCGATCGGGACGAGCGGCTTCGGGAAGGCCGTCGTGTACGGCCGCAGCCGGACGCCGCGACCGCCGGCGAGGATGACGGCCCTCACGGCGTCACCGCCGGCGCCATGCCCGCGTGTTCGACGAGCACCTCGATCGACATCTCCGGCCGCACACCGAACCGGTCCCGCAACATCGTGTTGTCACCCACGACCGCCATGATGCCGCCCTGGCCGAGCGATGCCACCGTGGCATCCTTCCCGGCCGCCGCGATCATGGCGGCGACGACGTCGCCGTAGCGCAGTCCCACGCCGCTGCACAGGTTCACGACCGGCGGCACGTCCGCGCCCGGGTCGGCGAGCGCCGCCACGCCAGCCGCCAGATCGGACAGCAGGATGTAGTCACGGACCGTGTCGGCCTCCCACACCTCGACGGTGCCGCCGTTCGCCGGGAGCTCGGCCACGTCGCCGAGCCACTGGGCGAGGGGCGATGCGGGCGGCAGGCTCGACGACACGAGGTTGAACCCACGGGCCACGACCGCGTCGAGCCCGGCGTCGCGGGCGGCGAGCACGTGACGGGACCCGGCGTGCTTCGAGGTGCCGTAGATGCCGGTCGGTCGACACGGTGCGGTCTCGGCGACCGGTTGGGCACCGCCGGGGTCGCCGTACTCGGCGGCCGAACCGAGATGCACCAGTCGGATCGTGCGTCCCCGCAGCGCGCCGACCAACCACTCAGGGAACGAGGTGTTCGCTGCGACCATCTCGTCGTCGGTGCCGCGCAGCCGACCCACGGCGTTGACCACCGCAACCGCTCCGGCGTCGTCGATGAGTGCCGCGAGCGCGTCGGTTGCCGCATCGTCGCGGTCCGCGAGCCACGGATGCGTGGGCAGATCCGCCACGACGGTCGAGTGACCCCGGGCGCTCAGCGCGTCACACACTGCCGCACCGACGAACCCGGCACCGAGCACCACCACGGGGCCGCGGGTCGCGGCGTCAGCGCTCAACGAGCGTCCCCGTCCGAATCGTCACCGGGCGTGGCGGCCCGATCGACGCCGCGCCACGGCTGCTGACCGAAGCGATCCAGGTGGACGACGTCGCCGACGGGCTTGCGCGTCGTCGTCCCGTACCGACCGCGCGGCCAGCCCAGCGGGACCATACAGATCGGTTGCACGTTGACCGGCAGGCCCAGCGTGCGGCGGGCCATCGTGACGCTCCACAACGGCAGCGTGATCAACGACGCGCCCAGACCCATGGCCCGCGCCGCGAGCAGCAGGTTCTGCACGCTCGGGTAGATCGAGCCGTAGTGACTCGACTGCGCGAGCGCCGGGAACGGAGCGAATCGTGCGCCACTGCGCAGACACGGCACCACGATCACCGGGATCTCCTCGAAGTGCTGGACCTGCCACTCGACCGCACCGAGCACCTTCTTCATGGCCGGATCGTTCTTCGTGACGCGCTCACCGATGCCGCCGTAGATGCGCCAGGCCGAGCGGTAGCGCCGCGCGAACGCCGCCTTGACCGCCGGGTCCTTCACGACCAGGAATTCCCAGTTCTGCCCGTTCGACCCCGTCGGCGCCTTGAGCGCGAGTTCGATGCAGCGCAGCACGATGTCGTCGTCGACCGGGTCCGGCAGCACCTTGCGGACAGCCCGCTGGGTCAGCATCGCCTCGTCGAGCGGCATGGCGAGCCGGTCGGCGACCGCCGCGTAGTCACGATCACCCTCGGGGGCTCGTTCGTTGATGGTCACGGCACGCTCGCTCTCGATGTCCGCCCCAACGGCGGTCGGCCGCCATCGGCCGACGGGATCGATCGAGCGTACAAGTTGGGCTCCGAGGACGGCGTACCGTGACGGCGTGGACATCGTGCCGACTCCCCT
>CAJBIS010000258.1 GCA_903953195.1 uncultured Actinomycetes bacterium | reverse complement strand
CCGTGGGGGATGCAGAACGTCTTGTGCAGGTTCAGGTGGCTGACATCGGCGCCGAATCGGCCGGGCGGCGCGACACCGACCAGGGCGTTGAGGTTGGCGCCGTCGACGTAGACCTGCCCGCCGTGGCCGTGCACGACCTCGCAGACCTCGGTGATCCCGTCCTCGAACACCCCGTGGGTGGACGGGTAGGTCACCATGATGGCGGCGAGGCGGTCACCGGCCTCCTCCGCTCGGGCCCGCAGGTCGGCCAGATCGATGTTGCCGTCGTCGTCGGTGCCGACCACGACCACCTGCATGCCCGCCATCACGGCGCTCGCGGCGTTCGTGCCGTGCGCCGAGGCGGGGATGAGGCAGACGTCGCGTGCCAGGTCACCGCGGGAGCGGTGGTAGGCGCGGATGGCCAGGAGCCCGGCGAACTCGCCCTGACTGCCGGCGTTCGGCTGGAACGACACCGCCGCGTAGCCCGTCACCCTGACGAGCGCGGCCTCGAGCTCGTCGATCATCTGGTGGTATCCCGCGGCGTCGGCCGGGGGCGCGAAGGGGTGGAGGTCACTGAACTCCGGCCAGGTGACCGGGATCATCTCGGCCGCGGCATTGAGCTTCATCGTGCACGACCCCAGCGGGATCATGGTGCGGTCGAGCGCCAGGTCGAGATCGGCGAGCCGGCGCAGGTACCGCATCATCTCGGTCTCGGAGTGGTAGCGGTGGAAGACCGGGTGGGTCAGCAGGTCGTCACCACGCCGGAGTGGCGCGGGGATGCCGGGGAGTTCGGCGGCGTGCCGGATGGCGGACCGCTCCACCTCGTCGACCGTGGTGCTGATCCCGAACGACTCGAGGAGGCGCACCACGACGTCGGCGTCGGTCGTCTCGTCGAAGGCGATGCCGATGGCGCCCGGGCCGGTCCGCCGGAGCAGGAGGTTGCGATCGAGCGCAGCAGCCGCCACACCGTCGGCATCGTCGGTGGTGACGGTGAGCGTGTCGAAGAACGTCGACGAGCTGGTCTCGAATCCGGCGGCGACGAGTGCGTCGGCGGCGGCGGCGCAGAGGCCGTGGGTCCGGGTGGCGATCCGGCGCAGCCCGTCGGGGCCGTGGTACGTGGCGTAGAGGCCGGCCATCACCGCGAGCAGGACCTGAGCGGTACAGATGTTGGACGTCGCCTTCTCCCGCCGGATGTGCTGTTCTCGGGTCTGCAGCGCGAGCCGCAGCGCCGGCGCGCCGTCGGCGTCCACCGACACCCCGACGAGCCGGCCGGGGATGGCCCGCTTGAGGGCGTCGCGAACGGCCATGAAGCCGGCGTGCGGGCCGCCGAATCCCATGGGCACGCCGAATCGTTGTGCCGAGCCGACCACCACGTCGGCCCCCTGCTCACCCGGCGAGCGCAGCAGGCAGAGCGCCAGCGGGTCGGCCGTCACCACGAGCAGCGCGCCGGCGGCGTGCGCCGTCGTTGCGAGCGGCTCGAGGTCACGCACCGCACCCGACGACCCCGGATAGGCGGCGAGGACGCCGAACGGCTCGTGCCCGTCGAGGTCGGCGAACGGATCACCCACGACGACCTTGATGCCGAGCGGCTCGGCCCGGGTCTCGACGACCTCGATCACCTGCGGGTGGCAGTCCACGTCGACGAAGAACACGTCACCGGCCGCCTTCGACTGACGACGGGCGAGCGTCATCGCCTCGGCCGCCGCCGTCGCCTCGTCGAGCAGCGAGGCGTTGGCCAGGTCCATGCCACACAGATCGCTGACCATCGTCTGGAAGTTCAGCAGCGCCTCGAGGCGACCCTGGGAGATCTCCGGCTGGTACGGCGTGTAGGCCGTGTACCACGCCGGGTTCTCGAGCACGTTCCGCTGGATCACCGGAGGGACCCTCGTTCCGGAGTAACCGCACCCGATCAGCGACGTCCGCACGGTGTTGCGGGCGGCGATCTCAGCGAGGCGGGCGAGCGCCTCGTGCTCGTCGCTGATGACGGGCAGGCCGAGCGCCTCGGTGGTGAGGATCGACGCCGGGACGGCGGCGGCGACCAGCGTCTCGAGGCTGTCGTGGCCCAACTCGGCGAGCATCCGCTCGATGTCGGCGCCGCGAGGGCCGAAGTGTCGGTCTGCGAAGGGGGTGTGGGGGAGGGACTGCTCGTTGGACACGTTCGGCTCCATCGGGGCGCGTGGGTGGGCGGGGACGCCCCCCGCTGTGATGGAACCTGAGAGTTTCGCGACCGGAACCTCGTCGTCCCGTTCGCTTTCCCCGTCGGTGAGCCCTGCGGCGCAGGGCTGCTCTCCAGCGTGTCCTGACCCGCCCGGTACAGGGGCCTGAGAGATTCCGGGGCGGTTGCTCCTTCGGCGGCCGACGAGGTCGACTCTCTCCCGGGCGGGGTGCGGTTCGATTGTGCCCGCAGACTACCGCGGCACCGGACCCCGGCCGGTCAGATGCTCCGCGGGTCAGTCGAGCAGGTCCGGTTCCTCGGCCACGATCCAGTTCCACAGCGGCGAGAAGTTCGCCATGCCGGCGATCTCGCCGCCGACCTGGTCGGCGGTCACGCTGGCGTTCGCCTCGTCGATCGGCACGGGCTCACCGGCGGCCAT
>CAJBIS010000257.1 GCA_903953195.1 uncultured Actinomycetes bacterium | reverse complement strand
GCCGCTCACCATTTCGTGCAGCCGATGGATGATCCGGACCCCGAGCGGGCACGGGCGAACGCGGCCTGGGCGGTCGCTTACTGCCACGCCCACCCGCGCTGGCGGCTGAGCGTCCAGACCCACGCGTATCTGGACATCCCGTGAGTGAGTCGCCCGCGGGCGACCGGATGGAGTGGTGAGCAGGTGGAGATCTTCAAGGAGTTCCGCATCGAGGCGGCCCACCACCTGCCGAACGTCCCGGACGACCACAAGTGCCGGCGTCTGCACGGCCACTCGTTCCTCATCGGCGTGCACGTCGCCGGTGAGGTCGATCCGACGACGGGTTGGATCGTCGACTTCGCCGAGCTCAGCGCCGCCTTCGCCCCGTTGCACGACGCGCTCGATCACCGGTACCTGAACGACGTCCCCGGTCTCGAGAATCCGACGAGCGAACACCTGGCCCGGTGGGTGTGGGGCCGGCTGGTCGGCGAGCTCCCGGGGCTGAGCCGAATCGTCGTGCACGAGACCTGCACCTCGGGGTGCGAGTACCGCGGCGAGTGACCTCGCGCGCGGACCCGCACCCCGTCTGAGGGCCGACGGTCGGCTCCACCCAACCCACCGACACGCCGGCCGACAGTTCCCGGCGGCCCGGTCGGTCAGGCCGCCAGGGCGAACGCACTCGCGTGCACGAGTGCGCCCTCCCAGACGAGCGCCTGTCCGGACACCCGCCCGGACCGCAGGTGGATCTCGGCGCCCAGGCCGACGCCGGGAGCGACCTCGCCCTCGGCGCGACCCAACCGGCGCAGGAAGCGCAGGGCCCGGTCGAGCGAGGGTCGGCCCGAGACCTCGTCGTGGGCGTCGAGCAGGTGGCCACGGACCAGTGGCGTCCAGTGGGCCCGGAGCAGGTCCGTGTCACCGAACAGCTCCGCGGCGACGACACGGGCGCCGTGGAAGATCACGACACCGCACTGCCCGGGGAGCGGTTCGGTCTCGAGCAGCTTCCGGAGCTCGCGCCAGCGTGGCGTGTCCCGCTCGAACACCTCGTCGGCGGCGGCGACATTGCGGGTCGCCGAGCCGACGTCGTAGCAGGCCATGGTGGTCTCGACGCCGCTCCACACGGCGTTCTGGTCGCTGGCCTTGCGGCCGCTCCGGCGGACGTTCTCGCGGACGGAGTCCACCTTGCTCCGCCGCACGGGACCCGGGGCGAACGTCCGGCTGCGCGTGAACTCATGCCCACCGTTCCATCTGCCGGCCTCCACGCACGACACCGGGATGTCGAGCCTGGTCTTTCCGGGGACGAGCACGCTCACGTTCAGCGTGCGCTGCTGGAGTCCACCCTGGACGGTCTCTCCCTCGACGAGGAGCGCCGGACCGTTGCCCACGTTGGTGGCGGACAGTCGTGCGACCTCGGCATTCGGCACCTCGGCGATCTCGACGCCGGCACCCTCACCGGTGGCGATCCGTTCGGGCAGGTTCTGTGGGATGTACACGGGAACGAGTGCGACGCCGCCCCGGGTGATCGGGCGACCGACGGCGACCCGGTCGAGCAGCTGGGGGAGCAGGGGTGTGGATGGCATGGTGACTCTCCTCGTGAATCAGTGGTGTCACCCACAACGAGTCACCGGCGCCGGAGATGTGACATCCCGGACGCGAAACGGCCCGGGCACGAGGCCCGGGCCGTTCCAGAGGGATGAGTTCTGAACGGTCGGATCAGGCCTGACCGGTCGAGAACGAGTAGGTGTGGGTGCCGTCGGCGCCCGAGAAGGTCTGGCTGAAGTTCTTGCCGCCCGTCATCGTGAAGATGCCGCCGCCCTGGACGTCCGGCGGGACGCTGACCACCGGGATGGCGATCTGCGGAACCGTGACGCCCGCGAGCACCGAGTTGATGGCCGAGCCGAGCGTGCCGCCCGCACCGATGCCGACGTACACGGCGCCGCCGAGGACGTCGTCGCACAGGCCGAGACACGGGATGTTGGAGGCGATCACCTTGAACAGCGAGCCGATGTTGTTGAACAG
Source organism: uncultured Actinomycetes bacterium (assembly GCA_903953195.1). Taxonomy (GTDB): domain Bacteria; phylum Actinomycetota; class Acidimicrobiia; order Acidimicrobiales; family Microtrichaceae; genus SXMI01. The sequence continues at coordinate 21,737 of CAJBIS010000257.1, read as the reverse complement.
GGCGTCGAGGACCAGGTTCACGATGCCGTTCGCGTCACTCGGAAGGGACTTGGCGGCGAGCAGCGAGTTCAGGATGTCCTTGAACGTGCCGGCCAGGCCGTTGGCGCCGGTGGTGAGCGAGTTGATCGTGTCCTCCTCGGCGGCCCAGGTGTAGGTGCCGAAGACGGTCAGCTTGTTGCTGGTGTTGAACACGTCGAGGATGTCGAGCGGCTTCACGGAGAAGTTCACCGGAGCGCCCTGGTTGCCGGTCAGCGCCCGGGAGGAACCCTCGCCGGTGCTGGGGAGCGTGTCGCCCTTGACGACCCAGGTCTGTGCAGAGTTGGCCTGACCGATGGTCACCTGGAAGGCCACCTGCAGCAGGTAGGGCTCGTCGTCGCAGTTCGGGATGGCGACGCAGAGACCGAAGGTCCGGATCTCGTCCTGCGCGTCGTTGACGGTGATGTTGGTGGCCTTGACCGACCAGTTCTTCGCGGTCGGAGCAGCCGGCGCGGCACACGCGGCAGCGACCAGACCGATGGTTGCGACGAGACCGACGATGGCCAGCCGGACGGAACGTCCCTTCATGGTGTCTCCCTCAGACAGTGCACCGGACCCGTGCCCGATGCGATTGAAGTGCCGCCCCCAGCCGAGGGTGACCTTGTTCACTGTACGTGGTCCCCCTGCCGGAGTCCAGATCTCCGAACCATGTTCATTGGGCGTCAAACCCTTGGTTTTCCGGGGTTCACGGCGGTTTCGGGCCAGCTGTTCTCCGGCCGGCGGCGCCGGGTGAGGAACTTCAGCGCATCGAGCGGAAGGCGTCGCGGAGTTCGCTGACGTACAACTCGGGCTGCTCGAACGCCGCGAAGTGGCCGCCGCGCTCCAACTCGTTGAAGTGGCGCAGGTCGCTGAAGCGCTGCTCGGCCCAGCGCCGCGACGTCCGGAAGATCTCCTTGGGGAAGATCGAGCAGCCCACCGGGACCGCAATCTCCCGCAGGTCGAGGTCCTTGAAGGACTCCCAGTAGAGCCGAGCCGAGGACGCCGCGGAGTTGGTCAGCCAGTAGGCCATGACGTTGTCGAGCAGCTCGTCCGCGCTGATGACGTTGCGCGGGTCGCCGTCGCAGTCGCACCACGCCCAGAACTTCTCGACGATCCAGGCCATCTGGCCGGACGGCGAGTCGGCGAGTCCGTATCCCAGCGTCTGCGGTCGGGTCGACTGCTGCGTCGAGTACCCGTTGTCCCACTGCTGGTAGTGGTCGAATCCGGCGAGTGCCGACAGTTCGGCCTCGGTGAGGCTGTCCATCGTGTTCGGGTCGGGAATCACGATCGGCATGTTGAGATGGATGCCGGCCAGATGGTCCGGGTGTCCGGCGCCGAGTGCTGCGGTCACCATCGATCCCCAGTCGCCGCCCTGCGCGGCGAAGCGGTCGTAGCCGAGTCGCAGCATGAGCTGCTCCCAGGCCGCGGCGATGCGGGGGATGCCCCAGCCGGTGTGGTCGGGCTTGTCGCTCCAGCCGAAGCCGGGGAGTGACGGGCACACGACGTGGAACGCATCGGCGGGATCGCCGCCATGCGACGCCGGGTCGGTGAGCGGGCCGATCACCTTCAGGAACTCGACGACCGAGCCCGGCCAGCCGTGCGTGATGATCAACGGGAGCGCGTTCGGTTCGGGCGAGCGGACGTGCAGGAAGTGGATGCCGAGCCCGTCGATCTCGGTGCGGAACTGGTCGAACCCGTTGAGCCGGGTCTCGGTGGCCCGCCAGTCGTACCCGCTGGCCCAGTGCTCGACGAGCTCCTGTGCGAAGTGCAGCGGCATGCCCTGCGACCACGGCTCGTCGGTGCCCGCCACGGTCTCGGCATCCGGCCACCGGGTGTGACGGAGGCGGGACCGCAGATCCTCGAGCTCGGTGTCGCTGACGGCGATGGTGAAGGGAACGATGTCGGTGCTCACGTCGGCAGGCTACGCGACGCCTGCGCCGCCGGTCCGCCGGAGTGACGCAGGCCTCTGGGAGCATGTCGATGTGGGCGGTGTGGATGTGGGCGACGGTTCCGTGCCGGTGATCAACGCCGTCCTCGACGCGCTCGACGAGGTCGACCCGGCGCTGCTCGACGCGGCGGATGCGGCGCTCACCGAACTGCGCTCCGGGCTCGAGGAGCGGGCCCGCCGTGCGGTCGAGCTCATCGAGGGTCACGATGCAGCGGACCGACTGCCGCTGCGTGTCCCCAAGGGGCGGATGGCCGACCTGCAGGTCTGCGAGCGGCTCGCTGTCGCGCGACACGCGGTGACCGCGTTCGACCGGACGGGTGAGGCGGCGCTGCGCGGTGTGGCGCTCGACCGGTTCGTCCTCCTCGAACTGGTTCAGGGCCCGATCGTCGATCCGGTCGAGGAACTCCTCGCGGTCCTCGACGTCCAGGGCGAGTTCCCGTTGTGCGACGAGGTCGTGGCGACCGAGGCCGAACGTCCCGGCACCTTCGACGGACTCGCGGCGGCGGCGTCGGCGTGGCGGGGCATCGACGCGTCGTGGACGCCGCGTGTGCAGTCGGCCGCCGCGCTCGAGCTCGCGGACGGCGCGGTCGTGTGCTCGGGCCGGCTCGACGTGGAACTCGGTGGCGCGGGCACCGACCAGCCGGGGGTGGTCATCGAGGTGAAGTCCGGCGCGATGCGGATGTCTCACCTCGAGGAGGTCGCGCTCTACGCGCTGCTGGTCGGCCTGCGCGACGGTCACGTCCCGGCCCTCGTGGCCCGCTGGTACCCGGGCGCGGCGCTCGCCACACAGCCCGTGGATGTCGGCGTGCTCCGATCGGCGGCGGAGCGGCTCGGTGACGCCATCGAGATCTGGTCGCAGCTGCAGGCGGGTCGATCGCCGCTCGAGGCGCCGGGTCCGTGGTGCGGGTGGTGCCCGGACGCCGAGACGTGCCCGTCGGCCCGCCGCGCCGATGAGAGCGCGGCCGGGGTCGACGACGACGAGCCGTGGGAGCCCGAGTCCCTCGACGACGGGTCGGCGCCGTGAGCGACGCCTCCGCAGGTTCGGCGCCGGACCGGTCGCAACTGCTCGCCGACGCGAGGGCGCGGCTCGCGGCGGGGACCGAGCGCGTGCTCGGCGAGCGCCTCGTCGCCGAGGGTCGGCGCCCCGCTGACGGATCGGGCTGGTTCGACGTCACCGACCATTCGCTCTCCGGGCGCTGCCCGGCGCAGTTCGCGCACCCCGAGCCGTCGGTGTTCTCGGAGTTCACCACGACGATGGCGACCCGGAACCTCGGCCGGTTCGTGCTGCAGCGGTGGGATGGATCGCGACCGGTCGGGGATGTGACCGCCGAGCTTCTCGACCGCTCGGACGATCTACCGCAATGGTTGGCGAACGGGCTCGAGTCGCTCGACCGGTCGGCCCGGGCCGCCGTCGCCGCGTCGGTGACGGCGTGGGCGCTCGACGCCGTGTCGGCGGTGCGATCGCGGCCCGACCTGATCTGGGACGGCCGCAACCAGAAGGTCAATCTCGACCCGTACGCGGTCACCCTGTCGGCGCGCTGGGACGCACGGCTCGGCGATGTGCGCGCGCCGACGACGCTGCTCGTGCACTCCGGACGGGTCGCCGATCGCGCCGTCGACGAGCTGCAGGCCGGATTCGTCGCACTCGTCGCCTGTTTCCGCGGTCGCGCCGTGCCGGAGCGGGTGCGATTCTCGACCGCCGGGACCGGCCGGACCCGCGCCGTCGGCATCACCGCCGACGTGCTCGGCCGTGCCGTCGACCGTGTGCTCCAACTGCTGGGTCACGCGGTCCAACCCGACGCTGCCGAGTTCGTCGCGGGGCGCTGGTGCACGTGGTGCCACCTCGCCGACGAGTGCGACGTCGGTCAGCGCTTCCTCGGAGGATGAACGCCGTGACGCCCGATCAGGGCGTCGGTTCGACCGCAGCCGCCGGTGTGCAGGTGGCAGGCGTCGTGTTCACCGGGTTGCACCTGGCCTGGACCCGGGTCGGGAACGCCACGATGTAGCCCGTTCCGAACTTCGACTCGCCGTTCGGGAAGTCGGAGTGCACGACCTGACCACCGGAGGCGAGCGCCGCGTCGCGCTGCGCCGGGTCCGGCGTGACGACGTCGTCGTCGGCGCGGGTCCGTACGAGGTATCCCTGTTCGACGAGCGAGCGGATCTCGGAACCGTCACCCGGCTCGTTGACCTTCAGGACGCCGGCATGCGTCTGGCCGAAGCCCGCGCTGGTGAAGAGCACGCCCCCGCTCAGGTTCGGATGCAGCTGCAGGTAGTCGCGCTCGACGGTGCCGGCGTTGTCCATGAAGAACAGGAACTTGCCGCGACTGTCTGCCACCGATGGCCACCCTGCGGTGGTGACGGCGGTCCGCAGGTCGGGTGCGGAGCCGCGGACGTCGTCGGGGGTGATCAGACGGTCGCCGACGACGGAGCGGATCTCGGCATCGAGTGCGTCGAGCTGGGTGGCGTCGAACCTCTGGATCGGCGTCACGTTGAACGGGGCCGGCAGTTCGTCCTCCTTCATCTCGATGTTGAGGATGACGGGGAGGTGAGCCGGGTGAGCGTCCGACCAGTCCTTCAGCTGGGTGAGGCAGCCGATCAGGGTCGGGCACGTGGAGCGGTAGTTGATCTCCTGGATGTGCAGGACCTTCATACCGGGCTGGTCGACCCCGGCTGGGAACGGTTCGTCGAGGAGTTGCGCAGCGAGCGGATTGGCGAATCGGCCACCCTCGGGATCGGCGTACACGTCGAGCTCGAACGTGCGCAGTCCGCTGGTCAACTGCTGCGGGAGCGGCCGGTGGCTGTAGGCCAGCTGTGCCGGGTCGAGCCCGGCGCTCGAGATGTCGGGGAACAGGCCGGACCCGAGTCCGAGTACTGCCAGCAGTCCGGCACTCGGTCCGAGGTTGTAGGAGTTGTGGGTCCCCAGGTACTGCAGCTGGTTGATCCCGATGGCGTCGTCGCCGGCGGGCACGGTGGGCTCGATCGGACGTGGCGGCGCCGCGGTGCAGGCCGCTGCCGCCATCAGAACTGCCACCGCCATGAAGATCGCCCGCCGCATGCAGGACCCCCGTTCGCCAACGTTGATGGTGCCGCAGATGTCGATGAATGGCAATCTCCCGTTCATCTCGATGTCACCACCGTTCAGCTCCGATCGCTACCCTGCGCGAGTGGAACGGCGACACTTCCTGATCGGCACGACCGCGGCAGCGGGAGCGGCCATCGCCGCCGGCTGCGCACCCCGTCCGACCGTGACCTACCCGGCGCAGTCCGGGCTCGCGTTCGAGGGTGTCGGTCCGTTCCCGGGGGGAATCGGGTCGGGCGATCCGACACCCGACTCGGTGCTGCTGTGGACACGAGCACATCCGGAACGGGACCGCGGAGCGGGTATTCCGATCCGGGTGGAGGTCGCGACGGCCCCCGATTTCGGCGCCCGGACCATCTGGGACGGATCGGTGACGGCGACCGGGGCGCGCGATCACTGCGTGACGGTCGAGGCGTCGGGTCTCGAACCGGGGACGACGTACTGGTACCGGTTCTCCTACGACGGGATCGTGTCGCCGCTCGGACGGACGCGTACGGCGCCGGTCGGATCGGTGGACCGGATGCGAGTCGCCGCCTTCAGCTGCCAGCGATGGACGCACGGCCACTTCACTGCTCACGCCGATCTGGCGGCGCTGGCGAACGATCCCGCGACCGACATCGATCTGGTCGTGAGTCTCGGCGACTACGTGTACGAGACCGGGTACGCCGACGGCGTCTACGTGCCGGGGCGCGACGACCCGGTGCAGTACGCCGTCACGTTGGAGCAGTTCCGTTCGAAGTACCGCCTCTATCGTTCCGATCCGAACCTCCAGGCGGTGCACGCGGCGTATCCGATGGTCAACATGTTCGACAACCACGACGGGCTCGCTGGTCCCGGTGACCCGCAGGCGGCCGGTGCCATCGCGGCATTCTTCGAACACCTCCCGGTCCGCGCCCGACGCGCCGGGCGGATCGACCGGACACTGCGATGGGGTGATCTGGCCGAGATCTTCGTCACGGACCAGCGGTCGTACCGTGACCCGACGTTGCCCGAGACGTCGGTCCTGGGCACGTCGGATCGCGACCAGCCCGGGATCCTCGACCCCGCTCGCACGATGCTCGGCCGGGAGCAGCGTGACTGGCTCGTCGACGGCCTCGTGTCGTCGCCGTCGATCTGGAAGGTGCTCGGCAGTCAACTGATGTTCGCTCCGCTCCGGTCCGTCGGGCGGCTGATCGGACAGCCTCGCGGCGCCGGCACGTTCCTCAACATGACCCAGTGGGACGGTTACGGGGCGGAACGGCTCGAGATCCTGGACCGCCTCGCAGCGGCGGACACCCGCAACACCGTGGTGCTGTCGGGAGACAGCCACTTCTTCACCGCCTCGAACGTGGCGCCCGACGTCGACGATCCGACCTCGCGACCACGGGTGGTGGAGTTCAGCACCGGGTCCATCACCTCGGCGAACGCGGATGAGAACCGTCTGCCCACGGACGACGTGACCGGTCCGCTCGTCCGGAGCGCGAACCCGTACACGCTCAAGTTCTTCGAGTCGGAGCGGCACGGGTACGTCGTGGCCGACATGACGCCGTCCGAACTCGTCGCCGAGATCCGCGCACCGCGGACGATCCGCCAGCCGGCCTCGAGCGCCGAGGTCATCAAGCGGATGCGGGTGAGGTCCGGGACGCAGCGAATCGAGTCGTTGCCGCGCTAGCGGTGCGCACCGTGCCGAGATGCCGTGCCGCGGTCAGTCCGTGGTGGGCGACGCCACGATGTAGATGAGGTCGCCTGTCGCCACCTTCACGGCGGACGCGGTGCGGACCTCGACCTCGCAGAACACCACGCGGGTGCCGCGGCGGCTGACCCAGCCCTCGGCGATCAGATCCTCCTGGCGCACCGGCTGCAGGTACCGAACCGACATCTCGATGGTCGAGAAGATGCGGTTGTCGTCGTAGGCGGTGCCGATGGCGGGCACGACCGTCGTGTCGATCAGCGTCGCGATGGCACCGCCGTGCATCAGTCCGGTCGCCTGGTTCAGCTCGGAACGCCACGGCAGTCGGAGGCGGGCATAGTCGCGGCGGAGTTCCTCGACCTCGATCCCCACCAGGTTCGGGAACCAGCCCTGATCGGCGGCTCCGAACCGGGACCAGCGGTCGAGGACCGAGGGGCTGAGGAGGTCGAACTGTTCGGCGCGCCACGAGCTCATGGCGTGAGTCTGCCCGAACCGGCCGGCGTCGCGGCCTGATTCGTGGCGACCGACGCGACCGGTGTCCGTCGTCGTGATCGGATGCGGCGGCGCCGCCCGGCTCGTCGTACCGTGTGGCCCGTCAGCAGCGTGCCGGAACGGGGTTCCGGCCCGATCCCGGAGGAACCATGGCCGAGGCCTACATCATCGACACCGTCCGCACCGCCGTGGGCAAGCGTGGCGGCACCCTGTCGCAGATCCACCCGGCCGATCTGGGTGCCCACACCCTGAACGCACTGGTGGAGCGCACCGGGATCGACGCCGGTGCTGTCGACGACGTGGTGATGGGCTGCCTCGACACGATCGGGTCGCAGGCCGGCGACATCGGTCGGACCGCCTGGCTGGCGGCGGGACTGCCCGAGCACGTGCCCGGCACGACGATCGACCGGCAGTGCGGCTCGTCTCAGCAGGCCGTCCACTTCGCAGCGCAGGGTGTGATGTCGGGGACGCAGGACCTGGTGATCGCCGCCGGCGTCCAGAACATGTCGCGCATCCCGATCAGTTCGGCGATGCTCGTCGCCGAACAGTTCGGCGACCTCGACCCGTTCTCCGGTTCGACCGGATGGGTGGAGCGCTACGGCGACCAGGAGATCAGCCAGTTCCGTGGCGCCGACATGATCGCGGAGAAGTGGGAGATCACCCGCGAGGACATGGAGGGGTTCGCGATGGAGTCGCACCGCCGAGCCATCGCCGCCTCCGATGAGGGCCGGTTCGACAACGAGATCGTCGAGCTGAACGGCCTGACCCGCGATGAGGGCCCGCGTGAGCCGAACCCCGAGAAGATCGCCTCGCTGAAGACGCTCCGGGACGGCGGTCGCGTGACGGCGGCGTGCGCGTCGCAGATCTCGGACGCGTCGGCGGCGATGCTCGTCGCGTCGGAGCGTGCGGTGGCCGAGTACGGCCTGACGCCGCGGGCCCGGATCCATCACCTGTCGGTGCTCGCCGATGATCCCGTGTTCATGCTCTCGGCGCCGATCCCGGCGACCCGCCGGGCGCTCGAGAAGGCCGGCATGACGCTCGACGACATCGATCTCGTCGAGATCAACGAGGCGTTCGCGTCGGTGGTGCTGGCGTGGGCGAAGGAACTCGATGCCGATCTGGGCAAGGTCAACGTGAACGGCGGCGCGATCGCCCTCGGTCACCCGCTGGGCGCCACGGGCGTGCGGCTGATGACCACACTGTTGAACGAGCTCGAGCGCACCGGTGGCCGCTACGGCCTCCAGACCATGTGCGAGGGCGGCGGCCAGGCAAACGTGACGATCATCGAGCGTCTCGGACGCTGATGGTCGTCTCCTCCAGCCAGGGTGGCTGGGTGGGGTCGGCGGACGTGTGACGATCATCGACCGTCTCGGACGCTGATGATCGTCCCGTTTCACTCACGATCGCGGCGTTGCTGCCGATGGGAGTCGGGTCAACGAGACCACCCGGGAGCAGGACGCAGCGTGAGTGACGTGAACGACGAATCCGAGACGTCACCGAGTTCGGAGCTGATCGGCTGGTTCCTCGATCCGATGGAGGTGCGAGCGGAGACGCGTCGGCCCGGGATCGTGACCGGCCTGAGCGTGCTGGTGCCGTCGCCGGACTCGCGGACGGTCCCGCTGATCGCCGATCTGGCTGATCAGCTCGGTCAGATGTTCCGACTGGAGGCGGTCGTCGCCGCTGACGACGCAGTGTCGCTGTGGCGCGACTCGGTGGGTGACGGCCTGGCCGCCGCATCGGTCGGGTTCAGGATGGCGACGCCGGCGGTGCCGCACCGTTCTGCAGCGCTGGATGCGGTGTCCGGACTCGCGAGCGGCGAGTTCGTGCTGCTGGTGCGCGGTGAACTCCCCGATCTGGACCTGCTGGTGCCGGGGCTGCTGCGGGTGTGGATCGACGGCGCCGATGCGCTCGTGATGCCGTCGGGTCCGGTGAGCATCGATCCGGGCGCCGAGCCGACCGATGTCGTGTCGGGGCACGTCGCCGACCTTGCCGGGCTGACCGGGGCGCCGTTCGGTGGGGTGCTGGTGCTGCGCCGCTGGCTCGCCCGCTACCTGTTCAACGAACTCGACCGGACGATCGATCCGACGAGCGAGGTGCGCCAGCGGCTGCGGTCGGTGGGCGCCCGCCTGGTGGAGCTCCCGGGCCCGTCGGCCTGATCCGACGGCGGCCGCAACTGGAACGCGTTCCACTTTCCCGGCCTACGATCCGGTCGTGGATTTCGACGACACCCCCGAGCTGGCCGAGTTCCGGGCGGAGGTCCGCGACTTCCTCGATGCGCACTCGACAGAGCGCCACGGTGACGACCGGGACTGGTCGCGCAACGGGGCGTCGACCGACGAGTCCGTCGCCGCCGACTACCGCCGTCGCTGTCGCGAGTGGCAGCAGCTCCTGCACCGTGAGGGTTGGGCGGGCATCACGTGGCCGGTGGCGTTCGGCGGCCGCGGCGGCTCCCCGGCCCAACAGATGGTCTTCAACCAGGAGCTGTCCCGCTACGACGCGACCTCGGGGTTCATCACCGCGGCGCAGGCGCTCGTCGGTCCGACCCTGATGAAGCACGGCACGCCCGAGCAGCAGCAGCGCTATCTCGAGCCGTTGCTGGCGGGCGACGAGTGGTGGTGCCAGCTGTTCTCGGAGCCCGGGGCCGGGTCGGATCTCGCGGCATTGGCCACGCGGGCCGAGCTGTCGGTCGGCACCGGTGCCGACGGCGCCGACGAGTGGATCGTGAACGGGCAGAAGGTCTGGACGTCGAACGCGCAGTACGCCGACTTCGGGATTCTCGTCGCCCGCACCGATCCGACGGTTCCGAAGCATCAGGGCCTCACGTTCTTCATCCTCGACATGCGCTCACCCGGGATCGAGATCCGCCCGCTCGTCCAGGCGCAGGGGGTGGCGCACTTCAACGAGGTGTTCCTCTCCGACGTCCGGATCCCCGCCGACCATGTGGTCGGTGAGGTCGGCGACGGATGGACCGTGACGCGTACGACGCTGCGGAGCGAGAGCTCGATGATCTCGGGGGCCGGTCAGGCGACACCGTTCAGCGCGCTGCTGGACCTGGCGCGGCGGTGCGGCGCCACCGACGACGCCCGGGTGCGGCAGCGGCTCGCCGCGGTGTACGGCGACGAGCTGATCCTCCGCTGGATGGGCTGGCGCACCCAGACGGCCGTCATGCAGGGCCGCTACGAACTGATGCTGCACGGTTCGTTGCTCAAGAACTTCTTCACCCGTTCGTTCCGCAAGCGTGTCGAGCTCGCACTCGACCTGCAGGGCCCGGAGGGCATGTTGTGGACCGACGCGGAAGGCGACGGGTTCTGGCAGTACCAGGCCATCAACCAGTTCGCGTCCCGGATCGGCGGCGGCACCGATGAGGTCCACCGCAACAACCTGGGCGAGCAGGTGCTCGGGCTGCCGCGTGAACCGTCGACCGACCGCACGGTTCCGTGGAACCAGTCGACGCGGGCCTGATGGCCGCGCGCCCGGGGACGACACCGTCCGATCAGTTCGATTCCAGACAGGGGGACCTCCGATGATGCTCGAGGGCAAGCAGGCCGTGGTGACCGGCATCGGCCCGGGGATGGGTCGCGACATCTCCTTGGCGCTCGCACGTGAGGGTGCCGACGTTGCGCTCGTCGCCCGTTCCGACAAGGTCCTGCCGTCGGTCGCCGAGGAGATCGAGGAGATGGGGCGTCGAGCCGTGGCGGTCTACGGAAACATCGCCGATGCCGAGGAGTGCACCCGCATTGCGGCCGAGGTCGGCGACGCGTTCGGCGGACGTGTCGACGTCCTGGTGAACTCGGCGTTCCACGGCGGCCGCCACGAGACGTTCGAGGATGCCGATCTGAGCAAGTGGCGTCGACCGATGGACGTCAACTACTTCGGCACGCTGCAACTGACGCAGGCCATGTTGGGACACGTCAAGGCGGCGGCCGCGGCGTCCGGTGATGCCCGCATCGTGATGATCAACACCATGTCGGTCCACCATCTCGAGGAGCGGGCCGGGTCGTACGCCGGGTCGAAGGCGGCGCTCGGCGCAGTGACCAAGACGCTGGCCCGAGAGCTCGGCGGGTACGGCATCCGGGTGAACTCGGTGCATCCCGGATACATCTGGGGCGACAGCGTCCAGATCTACTTCGAGTGGCAGGCCGAGGAGCGGGGTGGCGGCGCCACCTGGCAGGACGTCTACGACGAGCGGGCTGCCGAGACGTGTCTCGGGTACCTGCCGCACTCCTCGGAGATCGCCGGGGCGGTGGTGTTCTTCGCGTCACCGCTCGCGAAGTGCGTCACCGGAACGGCGCTGCCCGTCAACGCCGGTCACTGGCTGCCACCTTCGGCCTGAGGCGACGCGATGGTGCCGTCGGCCTGAGGCGTCTAGCTGGGGCTCATGTACTTGCGCTTGGTGCGGCGCGTCCCGAGTCCCATGCCGATGAGCACGCCCAGCCCGGTCGTGACCGCGAGCACGAGCCAGAGCGGCAGGGTGACGGAGGTGAGGATGAAGCTGATCTCGACCTGCTTCGTGTTGGACGCGATGAAGATCACCAACAGCACGGCGATGACGCCGGCGACGATCTGACGCCCCGAGGGTCGGAAACCGGTGCTCGGGTGGTCTCGTGGCTGCTGTCGGTCGGGCTGTTCCATCATCGTCGTGGCCTCCGGCGTGCGCTCCGTGGTGGGCGTCGTGTGAGCCTCATCGGGCGGGACGCCCGGTGCTTCAGCTCGCAGGATCAGGGTACGGGAGCGCGCCGTCATGATCGGCGATCCACTCCGTGATGACCCGCATCATCCACTTCGTGTCGAAGAGGTCCATCTGCCGGCTGATGCGACCGTCGCCGGCGTAGTCGAGCACCGATGCGCCGGGCACCTCGTAGTGGCTGCCGTCGGGTCGGAGACCGGGGAGCCGGTTGTGCCAGTGGTTCAGGATGCGGCCGGTCCCGGTGTCGTAGGCCACGGCGTGGATCGGGAACGTCCAGTCGTCGAGGCCACGCATGGAGTCCTCGAGGAACTTCCGGATCGCAGGGAGTCCGTGCGTCCACCCGTAGACGGAGTCGAGGTAGCTCGCGTCGTCGGTGAACAGGTCGCCGAGCCCGATCCAGTCGCCGGCCTCGTGCCGCTCGCGGTGCTGTTCGTAGAACGCGCGCAGTTCGGCTTCGGTGTACGTCACAGTCGGACCTCCGGGTTGTTCGGTCGTGCCGGGCTCACGCGCCGTCGAGCGCCGCGATCACCCCGGTCTGCTCGTCCAGGACTCGCAGCACGGTGTCGGCGTCCGCCGAGGGCAGTCGGAAGACGCACTCGGTGACGCCGATCGATGCGAAGTGCTCGAGCTTCTCGATGCTGGGAAGCGACCCGAATGGCACGATGCGCGCCGTCGCCGGGTCACGACCGGCGTCGGTCAGCGCTTCGAGGTAGCGGGGGATCGACTCGCTCAGGCCGGCCCCGCCGATGGGAATCCACCCGTCGGCGTACTCGGCGAGGTGGGCGAACATCTTCGGGCCGGCACCCCCGCCGATCAGCACGGGGACACGGACGTCCGGCTTCGGCCACGACCAGCTCGGCGGGATCGTGACGAACTCGCCGTCGAACGCGGCGACGTCGTCGCGCCACAACGCCTGCATGGCCAGGACGTGCTCTCGGGCATGGTTGCGACGGGTCGTGTACTCCACGCCGTGGTCGGCCATCTCGTCCTCGTTCCATCCGAATCCGATGCCGAGCTCGAACCGGCCGTCGGCAACGTTCTGGAGCGTGGCGACCGCCTTGGCGGTGACGATCGGGTCGCGCTGCGCGGGGAGGAGCACTCCGGTGCCGAGGTGGATCGTGGTCGTCCGGGCCGCGGCGGCGGCGAGGGCGATGAGCGGGTCGACCGAGCGTTTGTACTCCTCGGCGAGCTCGGCATCACCCGTCGGGGGAGGCGTGCGCCGCGAGGTGGGGATGTGGGTGTGCTCGGGGATCCAGACGGAGTCGAACCCGCGGGCCTCGGCCTGGATGGCGAGTTCGGTCACGTCCATGGCCACGTCGGTGGCGAACATCGTGACCCCGAACCGCATCGGGTGGACTGTACCGGGGAGGACCGCGCCGTTGGCGCGGCGTGTGGTTCAGCTGTCGCTGAGCGGACGTTCCGGCGACGAACGGTCCGTCGTCTCGGCGAGCGCCTCTTCGAGATCGTCGACCCACGCGGCGTGACGCTGGTAGCGGCCGAGCGACCGGCCGTCGACGACGCCGGCCCGGTAGCCGAGCACGGTCCCGGCGAAGAAGCCGAGTCCGATGGTCAGGCAGATGATGATGAGAATGGCCATGGTGATGCGTCCCTGGGCGAGTTCGGCCACGGGGGGTGACCGAGGGGCGGGCGGTGCTGCTCGTCGGTGAACAACAACGCTGCGGGTGACCATAGTCCCAACCTGAACCACATTCGGACATTCCGCGTTACGGGCGTGTGATTTCGGTCTCGGCGGTCGGTCACGTTCGCGCGCGTGTGCGGTCTCCCAGGTGATCGCAGGCGATCAGCGGCCAGTGCCCGGTCCTGACGGACCGTCAGATACGCTCGGCCGACGGCTCGTCGGCACGAACGCTGACACCGTTCCAATGAACACTGAGCGTGAGGAGTACGTGCGACATGGGGATCTGTGACGGCCGAGTGGTGATCGTGACCGGAGCCGGCCGGGGGATCGGCCGGGAACACGCCCTCGAGTTCGCCCGCCAGGGCGCCCGGGTCGTCGTCAACGATCTCGGTGTGGCCCAGGACGGATCCGATCCGTCCGACACGCCGGCGCAGCAGGTGGTCGACGAGATCGCAGCCGCCGGGGGTGAGGCGATCACGTCGAACCACGACGTCGCCGACTGGGACGCCGCCGGCGAGATGGTCCAACTCGCCATCGACACCTTCGGCAGCATCGACACCGTCGTGAACAACGCCGGGATCGTTCGGGACCGGATGTTCGTGAACTCCGAACAGGCCGAGTGGGAGGCGGTGCTCCGCGTCCACGTGCTGGGCCACGCCGCACCCGCCCGGCACGCGGCCTCCTACTGGCGGGCGCGCTCGAAGGCGGGCGAGCCGGTGGCCGGTCGGATCGTGAACACCTCGTCGGGCGCAGGCCTGATGGGTTCGGTGGCCCAGGCGGCGTACTCCGCTGCGAAGGGGGCGATCGCCAGCCTGACGCTCGTGCAGGCCACCGAACTGGCCCGCATCGGTGTCACGTCGAACGCCATCGCCCCGGCGGCGCGCACCCGGATGACCGAGGAGGCCTTCGCCGACATGATGGCCGAGGTGGGCGAGGGTGCGTTCGACGCCATGGACCCGGCGAACGTCGCACCGCTCGTCGTGTGGTTGGGCTCCGGCGAGTCCGCCGACGTCACCGGTCGCGTGTTCGAGGTCGAGGGCGGCATCATCGGCGTGGCCGAGGGCTGGCGCCACGGCCCGCGCTTCGACAAGGGCGCTCGCTGGGACCCGGCCGAGGTCGGTGCTGTCGTCGCCGACCTGCTCGCAGAAGCAGAACAGCCCACCCCGGTCTACGGGGCGGGCTGATCCGCAGTTCCTCGTCGTGTTCCGGTCGCCGTGGCGGCCGGTCGAGCTGGGCCGAGCTCAGCTCAGTCGTTCGATCACCATCGCCATGCCCTGACCGCCGCCGACGCACATCGTCTCGAGGCCGAACGTGGCGTCGGACTCCTGCAGGTTGTGGATCAGGGTGGTCATGATGCGGGCGCCGGTCATGCCGAACGGGTGACCCAGGGCGATCGAGCCGCCGCGGGTGTTCAGCTTCTCCATCGGGATGCCGAGCTGGCGGGCCGACGGCAGCACCTGGGCGGCGAACGCCTCGTTGATCTCGAACAGGTCGATGTCGTCGACGCTCATGCCGGCTCGGGCGAGTGCCTTGCGGGACGCCTCGACCGGACCCATGCCCATGATCTCGGGGTTCAGGCCCGTGGCAGCCGACGACACGATGCGGGCCAGCGGCGTGAGCCCGAGTGCGGCGGCCTTCGAGTCGCTCATCACCACGACGGCGGCGGCGCCGTCATTGAGGGGGCAGGCGTTGCCGGCCGTGACGGTGCCGTCGGGGCGGAACGCCGGGCTGAGCTGGCTGACCTTCTCGTAGACGGTTCCGGGCCGGATGCCGTCATCGGTGCTGACGAGGCCGTCCGGAGTCTGGACCGGGGTGATCTCGGCCTCCCAGTAACCGGAGTCGAGGCTCGCCTCGGCCAGGTTCTGGCTGCGCACCGCGAACTCGTCCTGGTCCTGGCGGGACACGTTCTCGAGCTGGGCCACGTTCTCGGCCGTCTGGCCCATGGCCAGGTAGATGTCGGGCAGGCCCGGCTGCGGCGACCACACGTCGGCGCCGCCCTCGGCGCGCTGGGCGCTGCGGGCCTCGGCGTCACCGAAGATCGGGTTCTTGGGGCCGTCGGCGAGCTGCAGGTGCAGCTGGTGGCGGCTGATCGTCTCGACGCCACCGGCGAGGAACACGTCGCCGTCGCCGGCCTTGATGGCGTGCGCCGCCATGCGGATCGTCATCAGCGACGACGAGCAGTAGCGGTTCACGGTCACGCCCGGGACGGTGTCGAGGCCGGCGAGCACTGCCGAGACACGACCGATGTTGTGGCCGGACTCCACGGCCGGCTGACCGCAGCCCCAGAGCACGTCCTCGATCTCGGTGCGGTCGAGCTCGGGGACCTTGTCGAGGACGGCCGAGATGATGCCGGCCGACAGATCGTCAGGACGCATGTCCTTGAGCGAACCCTTGCCGGCTCGTCCGATCGGCGTGCGGGCGGTGGCGACGATCACGGCCTCGGTCATGCTGTTCCCCTTGTGATTGGACCCTGGCGGGTCGGTTGGTCGTTGGACCCGGGTGGGTCGGCGGTGTCGACCCGGGAGCGGTGTCGACCTCCTTCGACGTTACCCATCGGTAACCACACGTCGGAAATCTGCGGGATGCAGCGATCGTGCGACGGGGCCGTCGCCGGCCCAACCGGGTGGCTCAGGGGAGGAAGCGGCTGACCGTGTCAGCGACGCACGCGGGCTTCTCGACGCCCTCGACCTCGACCGACACGCGCACGACCACCTGCACGCCCCCCTTGGCCTCCTCGGCGCTCACCACCTGACCACGGCCGCGGATGCGGGCGCCCGACGGTACCGGGGTGGGGAACCGGACCTGCTCGAGCCCGACGTTCACGCCCATCGACGCGCCGCGGACCTCGAGGAGTTCGGGGAGGAACAGGTTCACGAGCGACAGCGTCAGGTACCCGTGTGCGATCGGGCCGCCGAAGGGCGACTCCGCACGGGCCCGCTCGACGTCGACGTGGATCCACTGGTGGTCGCCGGTGGCGTCGGCGAACTCGCCGATCCGTTCCTGGGTCACGACCACCCACTCGGTGGTGCCGAGGTCGACCCCGACGAGGTCGAGGAGTCCGGACGGCGTGTCGACGATGGTGGGCATGGGCGTTCCTGCTGTTCGGGATCGGGTCGGGATCGGCGCGGGATCGGAGCGAGGGCCCGTGGATCAGGGGTGCTGACTGGAGACGGAGATGACCTCGCCGGTCAGGTAGCTCGAGAGGTCGCTGGCGAGGAACACCATCACGTTGGCGACCTCCCACGGCTCCGCGGCGCGGCCCAACGCCTCCTTCGCGATCAGCTCCTCGAGCAGGCCGGGCGGGGTGACCTTCGCCAGATTCGGGTGCATGGCCAGACTCGGCGCCACGGCGTTGACGCGCACGCCGTGCGGGGCGGCCTCGATCGCAGCACTCCTGGTGAGCGCCATCACCCCGGCCTTCGCCGCGGCGTAGTGCGCCTGCTTCTCCTGGGCCCGCCAGCCGAGCACCGACGCGTTGTTCACGATCGTGCCGGATCCGCGTTCGTACATGACCGGCAGCACGGCTCGCAGACACTTGAACGTGCCGGTCAGGGTCACGTCGATGACGCGGCCCCAGTCGTCGTTGGTGAGTTCGGTGATGAGACCGTTCCCGCCGAGTCCGGCGTTGTTCATCCAGACGTCGATGCCGCCGAGTTCGCGCTCACCCGCGGCGACCAGCGCGCTCACGTCGTCGTCGTCGGTCACGTTGCAGGTGACGGTGGCGGGCCGCGTGCCGAACTCCGCCTCGAGCGCGTCGGCCGTCTCGCCGAGTCGACGCTCGTGGGCGTCGGAGATCACGAGTCGCGCGCCCTCGGTCAGACAACGGCGGGCCAGCGCGCCGCCGATGCCGGTGCCGGCCGCCGCCGTGATGACGACGCCCTGACCCTGCAGGAGGCTGCGGCCCTCGGGTTCGTTCGGTGCGTCGTTGCTCATGTCGCTCCAGTCTCCTCGGCGGGGTCGGGTCAGGGTCGGGGTTCGCGGGGCAGGCCGAGCGCCCGTTCGCCGATGAGGTTGCGTTGGATCTCGTCGGAGCCGCCGTAGATGGTGTCGGCCCGACTGAAGAAGAACAACTTGTGATCGAGCGACATCTCGTCGTCGCCGGCGTCGCCCTCGTGCGCCTCGGAGTAGCGGGTGAGCATCGACGACGCGCCCTGCACGTCGATCGCGAGCTCGCCCATGTCCTGATGAAGATTCGCCCAGTAGAGCTTGTTGATCATGGCCTCACGTGGCAGTTCGACGTTCTCGTCGACCCGCAGTGACCGGATCGCGTTCCAGCGCATGATGTTCACGCGCACCCAGATCTGTGCGATTCGCTGTCGCAGCACCGGGTCGGCGGTGAGTCCGTTGGTCCGAGCCGCGTCGATGATGTGAGCGAGCTCGCGTTCGAAGGCCATCTGCTGGCCGAGCGTGAGCACCCCTCGCTCGAACGCCAGCGTGCCCATGGCGACCTTCCACCCGTCGCCCGGCGCGCCGACGATGAGGTCGGCCGGCGTGCGGGCGCCGTCGAAGAACACCTCGTTGAACTCGGCGGTGCCGGTGATCTGACGGATGGGCCGGATCTCGACACCGGGCTGATCCATCGGGACCAGCAGGTAGCTGAGGCCACGGTGCCGTTCCGACCCGGCTTCGGTGCGGGCGACGACGAAGCACCAGTCGGACCACTGCGCCAGCGAGGTCCACACCTTCTGTCCGTCGATCACCCACTCGTCGCCCTCGAGACGGGCACGGGTCGCCACGTTGGCCAGATCCGATCCGGCGTTCGGCTCCGAGTACCCCTGACACCAGAACTCGGTACCGGACACGATGCCGGGGAGGAAACGCTGCTGGACCTCGGGCGAGGCGAAGTGGATGAGCGTCGGGCCGAGGAGCCCTTCGCCGACGAGTCCGGCGCGTCCCGGTCCACCGGCCCGGGCGTACTCCTCGTGGAACGCGACCTCGAGGTGAAGTGGCAGGCCTCGACCGCCGAACTCCTCCGGCCAGCCGACGCAGGTCCAGCCACCCGTCGACAGCTCGCGCTCCCAGGCCATCCGTTCCTCGACGAAGGCGTGTTCGTCGCCGGGACCGCCACGATGTTGGAGCAGGGCGAAGTCGCCACGCAGGTGGTCCTGCATCCACTCCCGGATCTCGTTCCGGAAATCGTCCTCGGCCGGGACGACGGCGTCGACGGAGTCGTTCACGGCTGCAAGGTACCCCGTTCTGACGGAGTGTCAGAAACGCGTCGTCGGTGCCGGGACCCCACTCGACCGAGCGAATAGTCTCGCCCGGTCGCCGTGCGGAACCGAGGAGGTCGGGTGAGCGGACACCGTGACCGCCGGGTTCCGGCGCTGATCGCCCTCGCTGCCGTGCTCGGCGTGGCCCTCGTGGTGGTGGCTGCGCTCCTGGTTCGTGAGCGGAACTCCGGGACCGATGTCGTCGAGCCCGCAACGGCCTCGTCGACGACCACGCCCGAGGGGACGTCGACGACCGTGCCGGTCCGACGTCCGTCCGGCTCGGACGTGCCGGGCCGGATCGACGGCGGCAAGGTCGAGGGTGGTGTTCGGATCCAGACCGGATACATCCCCGACGGAGTGCTGCAGCGGCCCTACCTGGTGTACTCACCGGCGGACTCCGATCCGACCGTGCGGTTGCCGGTGGTGATGGTGCTCCACGGTCGCGGCGTCACGAGTCAGCAGATGGCTCGCGAGGTCGACTGGAAGTCGGCGGTGGCGACCGATCGATTCGTGGCGGTGTTCCCGCAGGGGGTGCTCGACTCGTGGAACACCGGCCCGTGTTGTCCGCCGGCGTCTGCGCTCGGCACGAACGATGTGGGATTCCTCGACCGGGTGGTGCAGGCCGTGTCCGAGCGCCCGGACGTCGACTCGTCCCGGCGTTACCTGACCGGGTTCTCCAACGGCGGGATCATGACCTACACGATGGCGTGTCAGCGGCCCGATGAGTTCGCCGCCTTCGCGCCGATGTCGGGCTCCAACCTGTCGGGCTGTTCACCCTCTCGTCCGGTGAGCCTGTTGCATCAGCACGGCGTGCCGGACTTCGTGGTTCCCTTCAACGGTGAGCCGTCACCGAGTCAGGTGCTGAGCTCCGCGCCGTTCCCGTCGGTTCCGGCCACCCTCGACGAGTGGGCCCGCGATGACGACTGCCCGACCCCGCCGCAGATCGTCGACGAGGGTCGGGGCGTGACGCGCACGACCTGGTCGAACTGCGGACTCGGTACGACGGTCGAACTGCTCACCTACCCGGGCAACGGCCACGCCTGGCCGAAGGATCCGGTGGATGGGCTCGACGAGTTGCTCCGATTCTTCGACATCCGGTCCTGATCGCTCACGCGATCGGGACGACCGGCGCGGTCGACCGGCGACGAGCCGGTCGACGATCCGTTGCGCCCACGCGGCCGTGCTCGGTGATGGCCCGCCGGAGCGCCGGCGTGCGTTCCGAGTCCGGCGTGAGCAGGCGTTCCGAGTTGAGGTACCGCACGTAGGCCGTGAGCGAGGAACGCACGCGATCGGGGTCGGGCGGAATGGCGCCGTTCGAACGGCACCAGGTGAGCAGACCGTCCCACAGCAGCGAGCCGACCGACTCGCTCGTCCACGTCTCGGCCACGCCGGTGCGCAACGCCGGATGGTCGGGTGCGTCTCCGTGCGGCATGGATGCGCCCACGATGGCGGCCAGCGCATCGCGGTCGACGCCGACCCCGTGGGCCAGGGCCCAGCCGGCCACCTGACTCCGGCGCTCGCGGATCCGTCGACCGGCGGGGATCTGATGGGCCCGTCGCCGGGCTGAAACGGTGTGGTTCCTGTGCATGGACCACATGGTGCCCGGGGGGTGTGACACTCACCCGAACAGGTGTTCTGCGGCCCGCCGCGGACTCGGCCGGTCTGCGCCGTCGGCGGACCGTGGCGAACTCACTCGATCGGTGCGGCGTCCAGGTAGTCGGTGAGCTGCGCAGGCTTCAGGCCGGCGGCATCGAGTTGGGCCAGCAGGATCTTCAGGTCGTCGATCAGGTGATCGTTGAAGTGCATCAGGATGATCTCGCCCCGCCGCAGCGGCTGCTCCTGGAGTGCCAGCTGGCCCTTGTCGAAGGTGGCCGACCACCAGACGACGGCCTTCAGTCCGCAGCTCGCCGCCGCGGTGAGTGTGTTGGCGTCGTAGTTGCCGTAGGGCGGGCGGAAGTACTTCGGACGGACGCCGTAGTCGACGGCGTACGTGTCGACGGGCTGGCAGACCTCACGCGTCTGGAAGTCGAGGCTCTTGCCCTTGAGATTGGCGTGGGTGACGGAGTGGGCCTCGACCGTTGCACCCTCGGCCTGCAGCTGCTTGAAGTAGTCGACGCCTGCGCCGGCGGCGTAGCGCTCGGTGAGGAACATGGTGATCGGCAGGTTGTTGTCCTTGATGAACTGGATCAACGCCGGATCCTGGGTGATGCCGTCATCGATGGTGATGAATGCCACCGGATCGAAGGTCCCGATGCGGAACACCACGGGGAGCGGGTTCCCCTTGAGCTGCAGCGGTGCCACGATCACGTCCGGGACGGTGGTCGTGGGGATGGTCGTCGTGGTGGTGGTCGTGGTGGTGGTCGGAACCGCCGTGGTCGCCGACGCCGCGACGGAGTCGCTCGAACCGTCACCACCTGATCCGGCCAACTGGCCCCAGCCCCACCACGCCGCTGCGCCGATCACGGCAACGGCGAGCACGATGCCGATCGTCGTGAGCGCCCGGCCACGCCGCTTGGCCTTCCGGGACGGACGGTTCCGCCTCACGACGGCCGTGGGCTCATCGAGCGCGGACACGCCGTGACCCTACCGGATGCATGTTCGACACCGGTGGCAGCGCGACCACGTGCCGAACGCGTCAGTGCCCGCCGCATCGGCGGCGGGCACTGACGTACCGCTCGGTGGACGCGGTCGGAGCCGCGGCGATGATCAGCCGGTGAAGGCCAGCGCCGCACCGCCGGAGCCGAAGCCCGTGGCGCCCTGATCGGCGACCTCCTGGATGCCGAGGACGTCACTCGGGGCGACCTTCACGTCGACGATGCCCTGCGAGCAGATCGGCGTGGCCGACTCGCCGGCGACCTTCGTCGACACCGTCGGCGGCGTGGTGAACAGGCTGTTGATGAAGCCGAGTGCGGCGTTGATGTCGATGCTGGCCAGTGCCTGGCTCAGGTTGAACTGAATGAGCAGGCCGATCTTCTCGCCAACCAGATCGAAGTTCCCG
>CAJBIS010000256.1 GCA_903953195.1 uncultured Actinomycetes bacterium | reverse complement strand
TCGTCGAGCCTGAGCCCATCTGGATCAGCCCGCCGCTGCCGGAGAGCTGGTTCGACATCACGGCAGCGTTGCTGCGGTTCACGGCCAGCGTCGTGCCAGCCCCGAGGCTGATGGTGCCCAAAACACTCCCGGTGCTGCCGCCGGCTCCGAGGGACAGCGTGCCCGCTGCGACGACCACCGGACCGGCGAGCGGATTCGATCCCGAGAGCGTCAGTCGCCCCAGGCCTGTTTTGGTCAGTCCATCCGCCCCGACGAGCCGAACCGCGATCACCGCATGAGAGCCGTTCGCCACGGCGATCTCCCGCGACGCCTCGGTGGTTCCCACGAACACAAGCGCACCGGAGCCGCTCACCGCGGCAAGTCCTGAGGTGGTGATTTCAATGCCGCCGGCAACAGGAGCACTGCCCGAGACGGTGATGGCAACACCCGTACCGGTCAACAAGGCCCTGCTGCCGGGCACGAGCGGCATGGCCAGCGAGGCATCGCTCACCGCCCCGCGCCAGGCCAGCCCTGCGGTCGACCAGGCTCCCGGACCGCCGGCAGCGGAGTCGCTTCCGGTCCAGGTCATCACCGCCGGAACCCCGGCGGTCGGGGCCATGCCGAACTGCTGCTGGGCCATCGCCACATCGTCGGAGTCGATCTGCCCGTCGACATCGAGGTCGTACGTCCAGATGTCGGCGCCGGACGCCAGCGCCGCATAGCCGCGGAGCACTCCCAGATCGGCCTCGTTGAGCACGCCGTCGTTGACGAAGTTTACCCGCCGGAACTTCACACCCGCCAGGGCCGAGGCGGCAGCCGCGTTGGCCGTGCCGGTGAGCAGGCCCTCGAACTGCAGCAGGTCGCGAGTGTCGACGAGCCCGTCGCCCGTGACGTCGGCCGCCGCATTGAACTCCGTGTTTTTCGAGAACAGAATTCGCTCGAAGCCGTAGCTCGTGCCCGTGATATCGTTGGCATCGCGGACGCTGTCGAAGTTGAGGTCCCCGAAACCCGCCCCACGGCCGCTCGCCGGCCGGCGGCCGGTGAGGCGTTGGATGTTGTAGCTGCCCGTAAGCTCCCGGGTGACCACGGTGTAGGTGTTGTTGCCGTTGGGCACGCCGAAGAAGCCCGTCTTGAAGATGTCGCGGTCGATCTTGTCGGTGCCGCCCTGGCCGGCGTTCACCCAGGCCAGGATCGTGGCGTCGCTCACCGAGGCGGCGACGTTCTGGAAGATGTTGACGCGGTCAGCCGTGCCGTCGGTGGACTTGATCCAGACGTCGTTGTTGCCCACGCCGCCCGAGAACGGCTTGAACTGGTCGAACGCCGACTCGGGCTTCAGGCGATCGACGTAGAGCACCTCCTTGAAGTCGCTGTAGACCGCGGGGCCTCCGTCGCCCCGCTGCCGGTAGGCCCGCACGGTGAGGAAGTTCATGCCCTCGGGCAGGAGCGTCGCGTTGACCGCCTGCTCGTAGAGGCCGTTGCCGTCGGCCTGCGAGTAGCCCGTGCGGCGGGTGGTGGCGAAGTTTTCAAACCCATACGACACATCACCCGGCGTGGTGACGTCCACGGCCCCGCTGCCGTTGAGGTCGAGCCCCTCGTTGATCCGAAGCATGGCCTGGTCGCCGTCGGCCGACCGGTCGCGGTACCCGCCGGCGAGTGTGACCGCCTGCGTGGCCAACCGCACCGTGAACGCGTCGCCATTGATCACCCGCATGCTGGCCAGCCGCGACTCCGCGTTCGACACCAGGATCGCGCCGGTCTGCGAGGACGTCTCGCCCCCCTGAAACTCCGGCGGATTGTCGCCTGCGATCACGGGGCCCACGCCCGCGCCCGAAAACTCAACGCCTGCCGACGACTTCGGCGTCGGCAGGCCGTAGACGAGGTAGCCCTGGTCCTTGCCGTCGTTTCGCAGGAAGCGGGCGTTGACGTAACGACTCCCGGCCGATCCGAGCACCTCGACAACCTCCGGGATCGTGCCCGCACCGAGCGTGGCATTGGCCCGGGCGGCATTCCCGGTGAGCTCGACGAGCCGGGCTCCGAGCGTGAAATCGACCGCCATGCTGCGGGCATCGAAGCCGGCGTCGTTGCGGTTGCTGAGCATCACCAGGGCGGCGTTGCTCCGCTCGAAGGCGTAGTTTTCCTTCTCGAGGTACCGCTCGCGGAAGTCTCCGCGGCCGTAGCGGCTGCGGAGATCGACCAGCGTCGTGATCGTGTCGCCGAAGTTGCCCAGCGCATCGCCGCGGCCCGGCTTCGGAAACCCGCGATTCGGGTCGTAGTGCTCATAGGCGTTGTAGTAGACGACCGCGTTGCCCGGCCGCATCAGCGAAAAGGCATAGGCCACGTTCATCATGTCGGGCCCGAAGTCGTCGTGGCTCTGCACGAAGACCACCCCCGACGAGCCGTTGACCACGCCGTCGTCGTAGACGTCGAGACCGGCGTTGACCATGCTGCGGAAGTCGTTGGTCGTGCCGTTGTTTGCGAGGTTGTATTTGATGGGCCAGAACTGGGCGAAATCGAGCGCGTCGCGATTGCCCCCGATGTGGTTCGCCGGGATCAAACCGATGTCCTTGCGGACGAACTGCGACATCAGGTTGGACCGGTCGGTCGAGGCGCTCTCGCTGAAGCTGAAGACCTCCCGCGGGGCCCCGTTGAGCAGCCGGCGGTTGCTGGCACGGTAGACCGCCTCGTCGAAGTAGTTGAGCACCCAGGGCTCGAAGTGCCGGGCGGCGTCGAGTCGGAAGCCATCCACGCCCACGTCGTCGATCATCCAGCGGGCGTTCCGCATCAGCAGCCCCGTCGCGTTTTCAGCCACCGCATCGCCAGCCGCGGGGTTGGCCGTGTTGAAGTCGTAGAGGGTCGTGTTCTGGCCAGTCTTCGGGTTGTAGATCGCCGTGCCCCCGAGATTGCGGTCGGGATAAAACCGCGCATTCGAAGCCGACGGTTGGTTGCGGAACGTGCCCGCGGGGATGTTGAGCGGGTTCCCGGAGGCCACCGGCTGGCGGATGTACTGCAGGTTGGTCTCGTGCTTGATGTCGATCAGGCCGGCCAGTCGGCCGTTGAGATCGCCAGTCTCGAACCCACCATGGAAATCCCCATCGGGCACTCCCGGGGCGGAGAGCACGAAGCCGGGGTAGCCGCCCGCGGCAGCAAAGCCGGTGTTGCCAGAGTTGCTGAAACCGTTGTGATTCCAGACGAGATCGACGACGACATCGCCGCCGGCGCGGTGCATCGTGGACGCGAACCGGCGAAGGCCGGTTTCGGTGCCGTAGAGCGTCTCGTTCGTGGTGGAGCCGAGGTCAAAGCGGTCGAAGACGTCGTAGCCCACCGACTGGTTCCCGGAGTCGGCCCTGCCGACAGGGGGAATCCATGTGGATCCATACCCGGCTTGGAAGAAGTCGGCGACCCGCTTCTCCTGGGTGCCGTAGGTGGAATCAAACCACTGAAGAATCGCCGGGGCCGACGTGACGACGGCACCGGCAGGTCGGGGAGAGAACCCCACCACCATGGCAGCGAACGGCACCAACCAGACGTGGAGCGGCCAGCGGCCGCCTTGACAGCCTTTCCAAGCACCAACGAGACGGAAATCCTTCATGACACACCTAGTTTTCCCGCGTCGGGTTGCGAAAAATAATTTATACCGCACATTCTATGCTTCGGGC
>CAJBIS010000255.1 GCA_903953195.1 uncultured Actinomycetes bacterium | reverse complement strand
CCTCGACCGCGTCACCGCCGAGATCCAATGGGCCGCCGACCGAGGCGTCACCTCACTCAACATCCCCGACGCCAACTTCGGCATCATGAGCCGCGACGTCGAGACCGCACAACGGCTCGCCGACATCAAACGGGCCACCGGTTCGCCACAGGTGCTGGTGTTCTACCCGGCGAAGAACACCACCAAGCACCTCTCCCGGATCATGGACATCATCGGCGAGGTGGGGATCAGTTCCGCAGCGTCCCTGTCGCTGCAGTCCACCGATCCGACCACGCTCGACGCACTGGATCGCAGCAACATCTCGACCGACCACTTCGTCGCGCTCGCCGCCGACTACCGGCGCCGGGGCCACCCCCTGCAGGGCGACCTCCTGCTCGGCCTCCCCGGACAGACCTACGACAGCTACCGCGACGATCTGCAGTTCATGCTCGACCACGAGATCCTCGTGCGCACCTGGCCCGTCCAGATCCTCCCGAACGCCCCGATGAACGACCCCGACTACCGCGAGGAGTGGGGCATCGTCTCGGACGAGCGGAACCTGATCATGTCGACCGACTCGTTCACCACCAGTGACCGGGACCAGATGATCAACCTCCGACGGGTCGACCTCACGCTCGAGCGCTACGGGGTGTTGCGTCACGTGATGCGTTGGCTCCAATGGGACCACGGCATCGACGCCACCACCCTCATGGACCACCTCCTCACCACCACCCAGACCACCCCCGACCGCTACCCCCACCTCACCTGGCTCCTCGAGTACTTCGACCTCCACCCCACCGTCCCCGTCGGCTGGACCACCCTCTACAACGAGATCCGCGACCTCCTCACCACCGACTACGACATCAACCCCCACGACACCGCACTCGACACCGTCCTCACCCTCCAACAGTTCCTCATGCCCCAACCCGGCCGAACCTTCCCCGCCACCATCACCCTCACCCACGACTACGTCACCTACTACCGCGACGCCACCCGCACCCTCTACACCACCGGCCACGCCGGCACCCCCCACCAACCCCTCCACCACCAACCCCCCACCACCTTCACCATCACCAACGACCCCCTCGGCCTCTGCGACATCGGCATCCGGTTCGCCGGCGACAGCCGTGACGAACTGATGGAGGGCGACTTCGTGATCGGATCCAACTCGTCGCACGAGCTGATCTCGCCGCTGACGAGGCACTCGCCGTTCCTCCCGGCGACCGAGTTGGAGGCGACCGCCGCTGCGCCGCAGGACGACGCGGCCACCAACGTTGCGGCGCCCACACCGGTGACACTCGGTCGGACCGACGGCGGCCTCGCCTGACACAGGTCCGGCACCGCCCGGCCGGCGGACAGGAGCGGGACTCGGCCCGGCGTCGATCCGGGCGTCGCTGGTACAATTCAATCCGGCGGAAACTCGAGGAGACCGTGATGCGAGACACATTCCGGGACCCGGAACTTCAGCAGTCGCTCGAGCGCGACGGATACGCCGTGCTCCCACTGCTCGACACCGACGAGGTGGCTCGGTTGCGCGCCGCCTACGAGGCCCTCGGCCAGGCACCGGGTGACCCCCACCTGGCCTGCCAGTCGTCGTTCCACTCCTACGACAAGGACTACAAGGTCGAGGTCGACCGGGCGGTCAAGGACGTGCTCCAGCCGCACCTCGACGAGGTGTTCGACGACCAGCGCACCCTGCCCGCCAACTTCATCGTGAAGTGGCCGAGCGCCATGAGCGGTTTCGGGCTCCATCAGGACCTCACGCTCGTCGACGAGCACGAGTTCCGCAGCGTCGAGGTGTGGGTCGCACTCGACGACACCAACGAACGCAACGGCCAACTCTGGATGGTGCCCGGGAGTCACACGTGGCTGCCCGACAACATCCGGGGCATCCAGGCGTTCCCGTTCCCGTTCACTCAGGTGACGCGGCGCATCATCGAGCGTCACGCCGTCCCGGTACCGATCCCCGCCGGCCACGCGATCGTCTTCAGCCACGCCACGCTGCACTTCTCGCTGCCGAACCGCACCGAGCAGCCCCGCATGGTCGCCATCTGCGACCTCATCCCCGCCGAGGCGCCGCACCTCCACTACTTCGGTGACGGGCAGGGCCACGTCGACCAGTACGAGATCGACGACAGCTTCTGGACGGACAACAACCCGTTCACCCTCTGGAAGCCGCCGCCGAGCAGCCAGCTCGTCGGCCCGGTCAGCGACGAGTACTACCGCGAGCTCACCGACGAGGACCTGGACCGGCTCGTGGCGTCCGGGCAGGCGATCGAGTCCGAGCAGTCACCGGCCGGCGCCATGAACGCCGCCAAGGCGTGGTGCCACCGCTGTGGGGCACCCGTCGAGGACGCACCCGCGCCGGACCGGTGGGTCGGCAACGTGACGCTCATCTGCGACGACTGCCGGACCGTCGAGTCGACGCGCGCGGCCACCCCGGAACACACCGGCGTCGCCGCGTCGTGATCGACCGCGCCGAGCTGCGCGCCGCTGGTTTCACCACCGGCGTCGTGCTC
Source organism: uncultured Actinomycetes bacterium (assembly GCA_903953195.1). GTDB lineage: Bacteria > Actinomycetota > Acidimicrobiia > Acidimicrobiales > Microtrichaceae > SXMI01. Next base: position 15,533 of record CAJBIS010000255.1, on the reverse strand, counting down.
GACGACGACCAGCGTCGGCGGCTGGTGGCGCTGTTCGACTCGCTCGACCTGCCTGCGGACCACGAGTTCGTGGCCACCTGCAACGACCTGCCCCGCGAACAGGCGACCGCCGTCCACGACGAGGTCCTCGACATCGTCGGGCCGTCGCTGGCGCGCGAGCTCCCCGACCTCCGACCCTTCCTGGCCGGGTTCATCTCGAAGGGGCCGGCGACCTCGACGCCCACCTCGTTCCACCAGGACCTCACCTACACCGATGAGCGCAACGACCGCGCCGTGCTGCTCTGGATCCCGCTGATCGACGTGGATGAACAGTCCGGCGCCCTCGCGGTCGTGCCCGGCAGTCACCGGTGGGCGGACGGGATCCGTCCGGCTGGCGCGGACGAGCTACCCACCGAACCGCTCCAGGACGAACTCGAGGCCGCCGCCGTCCAGCTCGACCTCCGTGCGGGCGAGGCCGTGATCTACGACCCGGCGCTCGTGCACGGCGCCGGCGCCAACCGGTCCGCGCAAGCCCGACCCGCCGTGGCGATCGCGCTCGCGCCGGCGGATGCGGTGCTGGTGCACGCTCACGTCCTCGACGGCGAACTCGTGTGCCACCAGCTCGGCGACGACCACTACCGCCACCACGGCGTGTTCGACGTGCCGAGAGGTCGTCCCGAGATCGAGGCGTGGACGGATGCGGTGACCACCGACGATCTGCGACGGTCGACGGCGAATGCAACGGCCGCGACCACGCCGGCGGGCACACCCACGACGACAGCCGGGTCGCCAGCGCCGGCGACAGCCGCTCGCCACGCGCTGCGTGATGCGACGCTGGACCACCAGCTCCAGCAGGACGGATTCGTGCTGGTCCCGTTACTCGACGACGACGAGGTCGCCACGCTGCGGGCGCACTACGGAACACTGCACGGTTGGGAGGGCGCCGGATTCGAGGCGGACCTCAACAATCCGGACACCGACTACCGGCACACCGTCTCCGAGGTGCTGTCCGACGCCCTCGACGATCGCATCACCGCACTGTTCGCGGATCACGAGCCGTTCCTGCGCCTGTTCCTGTGCAAGTGGTCGGGTGAGCAGAGCGACCTCTACCTCCACCGCGACTGGATGTACACCGACGAGCGGCTCGGCCACCGGACCTACGTCGTGTGGGTGGCGCTGCAGGACATCACCGACGACACCGGCCGCCTCCAGGTGCTCCGCGGCAGCCACCGGTTCGACCCGATGCTCCGCGGCACCAACCTGAACGCCGAGTGGGTGCAGTCCGACGACGTGCGCGCACGACTCGAGGCGATCGACGTCCCGGCCGGCACCGCCGTGGTCTTCGACAACCAGCTCGTTCACGCCAGCCTGCCCAACACCTCGGGTCGACCCCGCCTGGTGACCGCCATCGGCATGAAGGAGCGCGGGGCCGACCTCGTGCACTTCCATCGACCCGACGGGGGCGTCGCCGCCCGATACGCCGTCGACGGCGAGTTCTTCCTGACCGTCACGCCCGGACAACTGCTCGCGGGACCGCCCGACAGTGAACCCGTCGAGTTCGTCGACGTCGTCGAGCAGCAGGTGAGTCCGACGGAACTCCGCCGCCACCTCGCGCCGCCACCTCGCCGACCGACGCGACGGTGGCGCCCGGTCCGCGCCGGCAGGTGACCGCCTCCCCGGCGACGACCCGCCTGCTCGTCATCTCACCACGCCAGGACGACCGGGCCGAGACCCGGGTGCTCGTCGACGTCGTCCGAGCCCTCCGACGCCGAGCGGATGTGACGGTGGAGCTGTGGTGGTTGCGTGGTGAGCGAGACGCCGCCGATCGTGTCGTGGACGAGCTCCGCACCGACGGTCCACTCGCGTTCCTCGACCATGTGCCGGTCGGTCCGATCACGAATCTCGTCCGGGGCCGGGTCCTGCGGCGCTGGATCAGGTCCGCTGACCCCGATTGGATCATCCTCGACGGGGGACTGGGCGATCGGGCCGTCACGCACTCGCGGGCACGCCGGGCGATCCGGATGACGACCACGCCATCGCCGGATGTCGCCGCCGAGGGGGCGCCCCGCACCGACGCGGACCTCTGGATGCTGCCACCGGAGGCCGCTGCGCCCGCAACCGCCTCCAGTCGGATCCAACTCGAACTCAGCGCCGACCTGGTCGACCGCGGCGACGCGATGCCGTTCCGGTCCTCGGCGGCACGCCACATCGTGCGGAGGCGACTCGGCCTGCCGACCGATGGCCACCTGGTCGTCGGCTGGTCGGGCGACGGTCAGGGGGCCGAGGACTTCGGCCGCGTGCTCGTCGAACTCCGCACGCGCCTCGACGATCCGGTCGCGGGGCTCTGGCTGGGTGACGAACCCCCCACCGGTTCCGGTGACGTCGTGGCGGGGCTCCACAATCGGCCCACCCGGCCGCTCGACGTGCGGCTGTGCGGCGACGCGATCGTGCTCGTCGGCGCCGCACCGGTCGACGTGGCCGAGGCCCACGACGCACTCGTCGCCGGACTCCCGGTCATCTCGACGGCGCCACCGAGCACCACGTTCGACCGCGACGTGCAGGTCCTCGGCGACGCCGGGGGCGGCGCAGCCACCTCGCTCCCGCCGGCACGGGCCACCGAACTCGCCGCCGCGCTCGCCGTTGCGCTCGTGCACGTCGACGACGCGACCACCGTCCGAGCCGGCGAGCGCGCCGCGGAACGTCTGGATCTGCGAACCTGGGTGGCGACCCTCGTGGACGCGCTCCACGGCGCGACGAGTGGCGCCGACGACGGATCGGCGAGCTGAGCCGTGGCTCACTGGCGGCTGCTCGTCCACGCGCTGGACCGGACCGGCCCACCGATGCTGGCCCGGTCGTTGCTCCGGTCATGGCGAGCCGTGCAGCCGGACGCGACGTTCGACGTCATCGCGTTCCGCGGCGGGGCGATGTTCGAGTCCTTCGCCGAACTGGCACCGACGACGGTCCTGCTCGACGACGCCGAGCACTGGGATCACGACGATCCCGACCCGGAGCGGGTGGCAGCGATCACCGAACGGGCCCGCGACCTCGCACCCGCCGACGCCAGCGTCCTCGTGAGCGTCGCCGGCGGCCAGTGTCTGGCGCTGCTCCGCGAGCAGGGCACGATCATCACGTGGGTCGTGGAACAGGGTGCCGACCTGCACTGGCTCGAGGCGCCGGTCGGCGTCAGGTGGCGCACGAACCGCTGGATGGCCGGGAGCACGAGCAGCCGCGACGAACTCCGCGAGCGGCTGGGCCCGCGGGCCTCGATCGAGCTCACCCCCGAGTTCGTCGACCCACCGGATCCCGATGCGGGTCGAGCTGGTGAACTCCGGATGACGGCGCTCGGCGACGACACGAGCGCGCTCGTCCTCGGGGCCGGGATCGGCACGTGGCGCAAGGCCCCAGACCTCTTCGTCGAGGTCGCGGCCGCCTACCAGCGGCGCGCAGCACCGCCCGCACGATTCGTGTGGGTGGGCGGCGAACGCGACCCGCTGATCCCGAGACTGCGGGCGCTCGTCGACGACCTCGACCTCGCCGACGTCGTCCGCTTCGTCGACAACGACCACCGCATCGACGACTGGATGGAGGCCGCCGACGTGCTGTGCCACCCGGCGCGACTCGACGCCTTCCCGCTCGTCTGCATCCTGAGCGCCGCATGTGCAACGCCGGTCGTTGCGTTCTCGGGCGTGGGCGGCGTCACCGAGATGATGGGGTCGTCGTTCGTCGGGAGCGAGTTCCCGGACGTCGCCGGGATGGTGGACCGGCTCGTCGAGGTGCTCAGCGGTGATCCGACCGCCGTCGGTGCGCAGCAGGCCGACGCGGTGAGCCGATTCCTCAGCACCACGGCCGCACCGCAGGCGGTCGAGACGATCCTCCGGCTCGCCCTTGCGTCAACACCGTCGAACGAGGTCGACGCGTGAACGGCGGCCTGCTCGTCATCGCCCACGAGGCGACGCGGACCGGCAGCCCTGCGGTCCTGCTCCGGCTGCTGACCGCGGCACGGGACGACCTGCCCCACCCGATCAGCGTCCGACTGCTCGCCGACGGGCCGCTCGCCGACGACCTCCGGGCCGTTGCGACGACGCCGAGCGACGGCACGGGTCGACCCGACGTCGTGCTCGTGAACAGCGCGCTGGCGGCCGGTGAGCTCTGGCGTCTCCCGGACGACGTACCCGCCGCCGTCTACGTCCACGAGCAGGCGATCGCGTTGGGTGAACTCTCCGACGACGCGTTGCGGGCGCTGCGGGAACGAGCCGCCGTCGTGCTGTCGGTGTCCGAGGCCACGACCGCCGACCTTCTGGCTCTGGGCGTCGCCGCCGATCGCATTCGGCTGCTGCCACCGGCGGTGCACCGACCGGACCCGACCGACGCCGGAACCGCCGCCGTGCGACGCGAGCTGAGCGTGCGCGATGACCAGCGGCTGGTGCTCGGTTGCGGTGTCGCCGCATGGCGCAAGGGCGCCGACCTGTTCGTCCCGACGTGCGCCCGGCTCGCCGGGCGGCGCGAGCTGGTGTTCGCCTGGGTGGGCCAACGCCATCGCACCGAACGGCGTCGGCTCGACCACGACACCCGTGCCGCGGGCCTCGACGAACGAGTGCGCTGGATCGGCGAGGTGGACGACACGTCGAACTGGCTGGCCGCCGCCGACGTGCTGCTCATGTGCTCCCGGGAGGACCCGCAGCCGCTCGTGCCGTTCGAGGCCGCCTACTGCGGCACCCCGACCGCCGGATTCGACGTCGGCGGGCTGGTGACCATGGGTCGGAACGGCGGCGCAGTCACCGTCCCGTTTCCCGATGTCGCCGGACTCGCCACCGCGGCCGAGTCGTTGATCGACGACACGGCGCTCGCCCGCGCCACCGTCGACGCCGCCACCGCGCTCGCCGACCGACACCACGACCTGACGATCGTCGCCGCGGAGTTCGCCGCCGTGTTGAATGGTCTGGCCGCTGACGGAAGGACGACCGAGTGACCATCCGGAGACTGCTGGCCGTCAGCCACGAGGCGACCCTCACCGGCGCACCCATGAACCTGCTGCACCTCGTCCGGTGGATCAGCGAGGAGACGTCGACCGAGGTCCACGTGCTCATCCTGCGGGACGGCCCGCTGCGGCATCGTTTCGAGGAGGTCGCCGAGACGACCGTGCTCGACACGTCACCGATCTCGGCGGCGCTGGGCACCGTCCAGCAGGGTCTGCGCCATCTGGGCAGCAGCCGGGCGTGGAAGCCGTTCGCGGAACTCCGACTGCGTCCCCAGCTCCGCTCGCTCAGCGGGTTCGACCTGGTGTACCTGAACAGCCTGGGGAGCCTGTCCATGCTCCCGTACCTTCCCCCCGCGCGGCATGTCGCGTGCCACGTCCACGAGCTCCAGGTGGCGCTCACGACGCAACCCGACGACCTGCAGGACCTGCTGCGAACCGGCCCGGACGTCTGGATCGCCGCGTCGCACGCCGTCCGCAACATGCTCGTCGACGAGACCCGCCTGCCCGCCGAACGCGTCCTGCTCCATCACGAGTTCATCGACACCGCTCCGTTCGTGAACCACCGGCCCGATGCCCGACGCGCCAACCGGATGCGCCGCGAGCTGCAGCTGCACCCCGAGACCGCCGTCGTCATGGGTGCCGGCACGATCGACTGGCGCAAGGGCACCGAGTTGTTCATCCAACTCGGGACCGAGGTCCGACGCCGAACCCGCCACCCGGTGCGGTTCCTGTGGGTCGGCGGCGACCTGACCGGCGTCGACGCCCAGCGCCTGCACTCCGACCTGACCCGCGCGGATGCGGACCATGTCACGTTCCTGGGCACGAAACCCGAACCGCTCGACTGGTTCGAACTCGCGGACGTGTTCGCACTGACCTCGCACGAGGATCCGTATCCACTCGTGTGTCTGGAGCACGCGGCGATGGGTCACCCGCTCGTGACGTACCGCAACGGCGGCATGCCCGAGCTGCTCGAGGCCGCAGGACCTGAGGCGGCGCTGGGGGTCGTCGACTTCCTCGACGTCGGAGCGCTCGCGGAGCGAACGATCGCCCTGCTCGACTCCGAGACGCTCTACCAGCAGGCCGCCGCGCAGCTGCGAGCCCACGTGATCGCCGAGCACGACGTCGCCGTCGCCGCGCCGCAGCTCTACGAGGACCTCACCCGACTCTCCTCGTGAGCCGCGCCGGCCCGTGCGCCGATCAGCGCTCGGTGATCGACAGGTTCCACCGCTCGATGGTGGCGTCGTCCCAGCGGTCGAACCCGCCGACCGCCGACGCAACCACATACAGCGACAGTTCGCTCGCGACCACCCGTCGGGGCTCGCCGTCGACACCCGAGTCGATGGTGACGTACAGACGCTCGACCGCCGACGGCCGCTCCAACAGGGGCGTGGGCGCGCTCCAGATGGTGCCGTCGTCCGACCAGGTGACGAACAGGTTCCAGCGCCCGAACGACTCACACGAGTAGATCATGAGGCGCCGACCGGTCTCACGATCGACTGCGACATCGAACCAGCGAACGAAGTGGAAGCCCCAGCGCCGTGGGAACAGATCGGACGTGTCGAACGGGTTGGTCCTCGAGCGTCGGCGCCGCCACGCCACCCCCTCGCCGCGCACCGCGGCGTCGACCACCTCGTCGACCGGCGCGTGGACGGCGCCCAGATTCACGGGCATCGGAGCGGAGGCGTCCGTGAAGTAGAGGTCGAACTCACCGTCGGCGACGACGAACCCGCCGGAACCGATCTCGACGCAGCGGTCGCCGTGATCGAGCCAGTGCACGAGCGACTCGTGCGGTTCGACCACCGGCCCCAGATCACGAAAGTGCTCCCCCGCGTCACGGGACACGGCGACACCGATGAACGACCAGAAGCGCGTGGCGTCGCCGAGGTGGTGCACCTCACCGTGGTAGAAGAGCAGCGTCACGCCCCGACGATCGTCGTGGAACACCGGGCCACCCGAGGCGTAGTCCACGAGCGGCGGCAGACCCGAGATCGCCACGTCGGTGCCCGGACCGGCGTCGAGGTCGATCACACCCCTGCGACGAGGCCGCCGGCGCTCCTGACGCAGGACGTTCGGACCGTTCGGACTCAGCACCACCGACCGGCGACCCTGCTCGAAGCGACCGAACGTCCCGTCGACCCAGTGGTCCCGAGCATGGGACCGCCGCTCCTCGGCGTCGACGACCCGGGCTCGATCCCGGACGACCACGACCGGCGCCGACGGCGGGTCGTGCCGGTCGTGCGCGCTCACCCGTTGGTGAGCGCTCCGGTGACGGCCTCGACGACCCGATCGACGTCGTCGTCGGTCATGGCCGAGCCGCTCGGCAGGCACACGCCGCGGTCGAAGAGTTCGGCCGCCACCTCACCGCCCACCGTCGGGACGTCCGCGAACACCGGCTGCAGGTGCATCGGCTTCCACGCCGGACGGGCCTCGATGTCCTGGGACTCGAGCGCCGCGCACAGCTCGTGCGGCGTCAACCCGGTCGACGGATCGAGCGTGATGAGCGTCAACCAGCCATTGGGCGAACCACGGTCGTCCCACGGCATGAAGTCGACACCGTCGACGTCGGCCAGCCCGGCACGGTACGCCCGGTTGATGGCGTGGCGGCGTTCGATCTTGCCGGGCAGCTCGGCGAGCTGACCGCTGCCGACCGCGGCCAGCAGGTTCGAGAGGCGGTAGTTGTAGCCGACGTCGACGTGCTCGTAGTGCAGCACCGGCTGCCGCGCCTGTTGCGACAGGTACCGGGCCCGGTCGACGAGTTCGGCGTCACCGACGAGCATTCCGCCGCCACCGGTCGTGATGATCTTGTTGCCATTGAACGAGAACGCACCGAGTCGACCCCACGTGCCGGCCGAACGGCCCTGCCAGGTGGCGCCGAGCGCCTCGGCGGCGTCCTCGACCACGGCCACGCCGTACTGGTCGCACAGCTCGCCGATGCGGTCGAGCTCGGCGCACTGACCGTAGATGTCGACGACGATCACCGCGGCCGGCAACCGGTCCGCCGCGGCGGCCTCGGCGAGCGCGGCGGCGAGGAGTTCGGGATCCATGTTCCAGGTCGTGCGGTCCGAGTCGATGAACCGGAGCGAGGCGCCGGTGTACACGACGGCGTTCGCCGGCGCGGCGAACGTCAGCGTCGACACCCAGACCTCGTCACCCGATCGGACCCCGGCGACGACGAGCGCGAGGTGCAACGCGGCCGTTCCACTCGCCAACGCGACCGCGGCCTCGGCACCCGTGAACGCCACGACGTCGGCCTCGAAGCCGTCGACCGCCGCGCCCATGGTGGTGATCCAGTTGGAATCGAAGGCCTGCAACAGCCGTTCACGCTCGCTGCCGGACATGTCCGGCGGCGACAGATAGAGACGCCCCACGGCCTCACCGTATCGTCCGGCAGCCGGCCTCCGGCGCGATCACCCGCGACCGACCACCAGCGCGTCGGGCACCGCCGCACATGGCATCCGGTGGGATCGACGACACCGCGCCCTAGCATGGTGCCGTGGCTGAACGTCCCTACCGGGGCAAACGGGCGTTGGACCTCGTGCTCCTCCTGCTGGTCGCCGTCCCGGCGATCCTCATCGGCATTCCCTGTGGTCTCGCGGTCGCGCTCACCTCGCCCGGCGGCGCCTTCTTCCGACAGGACCGCGTCGGCATGGACGGCCGGACGATCAGCGTCTGGAAGTTCCGCACGATGGTCGCAGGCGACAACCCGATCTTCCCCGATGCCTCCCGCATCACCACCGTCGGGAAGGTGCTGCGCCGCACGTCGCTCGATGAGCTGCCGCAGCTGATCAACGTGGCGATCGGCGAGATGAGCGTCGTCGGTCCTCGACCGACCCTGCAGTATCAGGTGGACCGGTACGACGACCACCAGCGACGCCGCTTGGCCGTGCGGCCGGGTCTCACCGGTCTGGCCCAGGTCAACGGCCGCAACGCGCTCAGCTGGGCCGACCGGATCGAGTGGGACATCCGCTACGTCGAGACGCAGTCGTTCGCCCTCGATCTGCGCATCATCCTGCGCACACTCGGGGCGATGGCCTCGGGTGAGGGCGTCGAGGGTCACCCCACCGACGATCCGCTGGCGGCGCCCGCCGACTCGGACGATCCCGCACCGGGGGCGTGACGTGACCGGGGCCCCGACCGATCTGGTGATCGTCGGATGCGGTGGGCACGGCCGCGAACTGTTCGAGACGATCGACGCGCTCAACGCCGTCGAGCACCGCTGGAACGTGGTCGGCTTCGTCGACGACGCACCGGCGCACCTCGACCGACTCGATCGGTTGGGGGCACGGCTGCTCGGCGACACCCAGTGGCTCGTCGATCACCCGTCGACGTTCGTGCTCGGGATCGGGACGGGTGCGGTCCGCCGGCAGTTGTCGACCCGACTCGAGGGCGCCGGGCTCGAACCCGCGACCCTCGTGCACCCGGGCGCCCGGATCGGACCGGACGTCGAACTCGGCCGCGGCGTGGTCGTGTTCCACGGTGCCACGGTGACCACCGACGTGCGCATCGGTGACCACAGCCACCTGAACGTGGGCTGCAGCGTGCAGCACGACACGGTCGTCGGCGACTTCGTGCAGTTCAGCCCCGGCGTGTTCGTGAACGGTGACTGCACCCTCGGCGACGACGTGTTCCTGGGAACAGGAGCGATCGTGACCCGCGGACTGCGGGTCGGTGCGGGAGCGCGCATCGGCGCCGGCGCCGTGGTCCTGGGTGACGTTCCCGACGGAGTGACCGTCGTCGGCGTACCCGCTCAGGAACGCTCGTAGCGCTGCTCGACGCGCGCCACCGCCGCGGTCGCGTCGAACGAATCGGCGCGTGCCTCGGACGCAGCACCCAGGCGAGCCCGCAGGTCGGCATCGGTGACCACCCGCTCGAGCGCGGCGACCAGCGCGTCGTCGCGGCCCGGTTCGACGAGGAGCCCGTCCTCGCCGTCGGTGATGTGATCGACGAGACCGCCGACGGCCGTGGTGACGACCGGGAGACCGAGCGCCCGGGCCTCCATGAACGCCACCGGCAGACCCTCCCAGTGCGAGGCCATGGCGAAGACGTCGAAGCCGGCCATGACCGAGGGCGCATCGGGTTGGTGGCCGAGGAGCTGGACCCGCCCGTCGAGCCCGGCGGCCGCAGCCTGCGCCCGGATGTCGTCGAGCAACGGCCCCTGACCGACGCTGACGAAGCGGACGTCGGGGTGTGCCGCGGTGACCCGGTCGGCGACACGCAACCAGCCCTCGTAGTTCTTCTCCGGGCGGAAGTTGGCGACGGTGCCGACGACCACGTCCGACGGCTGCACCCCCATGAGGGCACGCGCTGCGTCACGGGCCGAGCGGTGGGCCCGGACCGCGTCCAGATCGATGCCGTGGTCGAGCACCTCGAGTCGACCGCGCAGTCCTTCCGGCACCGACTCGTAGGCGGCGCGGGACACGGCGATCTGGGCGTCGTCGAGTCGGTAGGTCCAGCGGTTCGCCGCACGCGTGCGCGGATCGTACGGGCCCCAGCTGTTGTGCTCCGTGTAGACCACCCAGGGCCGCGGCCGCAGCATCCGGGCCTCGAGCCGCACGGCGACAGCGGGCAGCGGCGAGTGGGAGTGCACGACATCGAAGTTCCCGCGCCGCAGGAGCGCGTTCAGGTTCGCCGCCCACGGACGGCCGCCGCCTGCGAGCCAGTGGACCGGGGCGTCGAGCTCCTCGAACTCGACGACCAGCTGGTCCTTCGCCGGCGTGACGAACGCAACGGAGTAGTCGAAACGGCTGCGGTCACCGAACCGGACCTGGTTGACCAGCAGACGCTCCATGCCACCCGGACCCAGGCCGCGTGCGACCAGCAGGACGCGACGGCGGGCCATCAGAAGAGCTCCACGTCACCGAGCGACAGCGTCAGGTCCCCCATGCCCGGCACCCCCGCGCGGCACAGCGGCTTCCACGTGAGGATCGGGCCGATCGACGGCGCCGGCACGAATCGATCCGACACACCACCACGGCCGGCGCGGATCATGAAGTCGGCACCGGTCCCCGACGCGAGCGCCGACCACAGTGACGCGGTCGGCCGCCCGGGCGGCACGAGCAGCTCGCACACGGTCGCCTCGAGCGCGGTGCCACGACGCCGGGCCCGCACGACGGCGAACCCGTCGGCGATGCGATCGCCGACCGGAACGACGCGGTACTGGAGCGGATCGAACTGGTACCGCCAGCGCAGATACCCGACACTGCGGTCGGTGGCGAGTCCGGGGGACGACGGCAGGCTGGCGAGCAGGCCGTCGATGACGTCGTCGTCGGCGAACGCCTCGGCCGGGTCCAGACCGACGTCGACCGGCTGCGACCAGCGGTCGGCGGCGGTACGGGCGCCCAGCAGGCGTTGCAGCGAACGGGGCGACGTCGGACGCACCGACACGGGCACCCGACCGACCTGACTCCACCCCATCTTCAGGTAGCCGGGACGGCTCTTGTCGTTCGGGGTGTTGAAGACGAAGTCCGTGCCGCTGCGACGGAGGTCCGGGAGCGCGCCGAGCGTGAGGCGGTTGAAGATGCCCTTGCCCTGCCACTCCGGTGACGTCGCCGTGTCGACGGCGCGCACGGCCTCGAACGTCGTCCCGTCGAACTGCCGGAAACGCCAGCGCATGAACACCCGCACGCCGACGATCTCGTCGTCGGCGACGGCCACCCACGACGGTGACGCGCCGAAGTGGTTCTCGTCGTGCTTCCACGCGAAGAACGCCTCGTCCACCGCACCGTCGGTCCACCCGAGAGTCGACCGGCACAGCGTGATGATCGACTCACGGTCGTCATCGGTCGCCTCGCGCACCGTCACATCGTTGCTCGCACTGCTTCGCCCCATCCGCATCATCGTACCGGGACCGCCACGAGGTCCGGCCGACGTGCGACCGACGTGACGGAGCCAGCGGTGATCGGAGCCATCGGTGATCGAAGCCTCCCGCCGGGACCACGGCCCGATACCCTGACGCAGTCGAAAGGAACCACATGAAGGTCGTCGTCACCGGCGGAGCCGGATTCATCGGAGCCAACCTCTGTCGCCATCTGCTCGCTGCGGACGGTGTGAGCGAGGTCGTGGCCTTCGACAACCTCTCGACCGGCTTCCGGGAGAACCTCGACGGCATCGACGCCGAGCTGATCGAGGCCACGATCCTCGACCCCGAGGCGCTCGACGCCGCGTTCGAGGGCGCGTCGTCGATCGTCCACCTGGGGGCGCGGGGCTCGGTGCCGCGATCGGTCGCCGATCCCATGGCGTCCCACCTGGCGAACGCCACCGGCACCGCCGAGGTGCTCGAGGCCGCCCGCCGGGCCGGTGACGCCCACGTGGTCGTCGCCTCGTCGTCGTCGGTCTACGGCGCCAACACGCAGCTCCCGAAGATCGAGACGATGGCGACCCGACCGGTGAGCCCGTACGCCGCATCGAAGCTCGCGACCGAGTCGTACACCCTCGCCTGGCAGACGACCTACGGGCTGCCCACGCTGGCCTTCCGCTTCTTCAACGTGTTCGGCCCGCTGCAGGCCGCCGGGCACGCGTACGCCGCCGTCGTGCCGGCGTTCGTGTCGGCCGCCATGGCCGAGCAGCCGCTCCCCGTCCACGGTGACGGCACCCAGTCGCGGGACTTCACCTTCGTCGACACGGTGTGCAGCGTCATCACCGAGGCGGTGCAGCGCAAGGTCACGCACCCCGAGGCCGTCAACCTGGCGTTCGGCACGCAGACCAACCTGCTCGAGGTCATCAGCGAACTCGAGGACATCCTGGGCCGCGAGCTGCCGGTGGACTTCATGCCCACCCGTGCCGGCGACGTGAAGCACACCCGGGCCGACAACGAGGTGCTGCGGTCGCTGTTCCCGGGCGTCGAGGCCGTCGACCTGCGCACCGGCCTCGAGGCCACCGTCGCCTGGTTCCAGAGCCTGCAGTCCTGATCCTCGGGGGCGCACCCGCCCCGACCAGCCGACCGACGCGAGTCGCCCCGACCCGATCGGTTCGGGGCGACTGCGTTCCGGAGATCGTCGACCAGCTGGTCGAACTCGGTTCCCGTCAGCTGGAGCGGCGGGCCAGGGTCTCGGCCACGGCGTCAGCCTGGCGACCGCTCAGGTCGAGCACGATGGCACCGTTGTCGGCCAGGTACGGATCGATCCGGGCCACGTCGACGGCCGACAGCGGCGGCACGCCGACCCGGTGGATCATCGGGTGCTCCGAGATGGTCGACTCCTCCTCGGGAGCGAAGAGGATCTCGTGCATCTTCTCGCCGGGTCGCAGGCCGGTGTAGACGATCTCGACCGGACGGTCGGCCTGAGCGACGAGCCGCTTGGCCAGGTCGGCGATGCGCACGGGCTCGCCCATGTCGAGCACCATGACCTCGCCGTCGGCGCCGAGAGCGCCCGCCTGGACGACGAGCTCGCAGGCCTCGGGGATCGTCATGAAGAAGCGGGTCACCTCGGGATCGGTCACCGTGACCGGACCACCCGACTCGATCTGCGCCCGGAAGAGCGGCAGGACCGAACCACGGCTGCCGAGGACGTTGCCGAACCGGACGCTCAGGTACGTGCCCGACTGGGTGCGGCCGGCGTGCGAGGTCAGCTGCTCGGCGAGACGCTTCGTCTGGCCCAGCACGCTGGTCGGCTCGGCGGCCTTGTCGGTCGAGATGTTCACGAACTTCTCGACGCCGAACTCGCCGGCGAGTTCGAGCAGGTTCTGCGTGCCCCAGACGTTGGACTTCCAACCCTCTTCGGGGTGCAGTTCGAGCAGCGGCAGGTGCTTGAGCGCCGCGGCGTGGAACACGACCTGCGGCCGGTGCTCCTCGAACACCTGCGTGAGGCGGTCGCGGTCCCGGATGCAGCAGACGACCAGGTTGCGGCTGTCGAGCAGACCGCGGCCCTCGATCGACACCTGCACGGCCTGGAGCGCCGACTCGTCGCGGTCGAGCATGACCAGCGACTCCGGGGCGAACCGGTTGAGCTGACGGCACAGCTCGGAGCCGATCGACCCGCCGGCGCCGGTCACGAGGACCCGCTTGCCGGTCAGGTAGTCCGCCACCGAATCGATGTCGAGGGTGATCTCACGGCGACCGAGCAGATCGGCCTCGGTCAGCGGCTGGATGTCGGACGCCACGGCGTTCTGGCCGAGCAGCTCGCCGACCGGCGGCAGCACGTACGTCTTGATGCCGATCTCGTCGGCGACGGCCGACAGGTCACGCAGCAGCTCGGAGCCGGCGGACGGGATGGCGATGACCAGCACCTCGGCGTCGGTCTCGGCCACGATCCGCTTCAGCGCCGAACGGTCACCCCGGACCCGCACGCCCTTGATCTGGAGGTTGCCCAGGTCATGGTTGTCGTCGAGCACCGCGACCGGGTGGTACGGACCGGTGTGGATCATCGACTTCACGAGCTGGGAGCCGGCCTCACCGGCACCGAACACGACGGCCGGGATGCGGTCGTCACCGTAGAAGCGGTGCCATTTGTCGAGCTGGATGCGCCAGGCGAACCGGCCGCAGCACATCACGAACAGGGCGAGGAACCCGCTGACGATCGCCACGGTGAACGGCACCGGACGACCGAGACCCGGGATCAGGTCGATGAGGGTGATCACGACGGTCGTGGTGAGCACGGTGCGCACCGTGGCGGCCACCTCGTCGATCGTGCCGTACCGCCAGCGATGGACGTAGAGCCCGATCAGGCGGCCGACGGTGATCTGCACGATCATCGCCAGCGCAGCCACGGCGAGCACGCCGCCCCACGGCACCGAGCTCAACGAGAAGTCGTACCGGAACACGGCGGCGGCACACATGCCCACCAGCCACGCCCAGGCGTCGAACCCCGCCTGAAAGAAGAACCTGAACCTCGGAAAGTGACTCGTCACGCTTCTTGCCCCCGCCTGTCCCCGTGATTTCCCCAACCTGTCGTCCCTGCTTCCCCGTCAGGAACACCGTCAGTAGAGCACCGAAACACGCTGGAAACAACCCGAATCTGGCTACTCCGGGTAGGGAAAAGTGCCCTGGTGGAGCACAATGGGACCCGGACCACACTGGTCGGGCACGCAGCCAACTCACACTCAATCGGGGGCACACAGGTATGGGGCGAATCACGGATCGGGCGGTCGTCATCGGGCAGGGCTACGTGGGCCTTCCCGTCGCCGTCCGGGCGGCGGAAGCAGGGTTCAGCGTCGTCGGATTCGACGTCGAGCCCCGCAAGGTCAAGCTCCTGAACGCCGGCCAGTCCTACGTCGAGGACATCACCGACGAACGACTCACCTCCGCTGTGGAGTCCGGTTCGTACCGGGCCAGTTGCGACCCGGCCGACCTGGCGGACTTCGACATCGCGGTCATCTCGGTGCCCACCCCGATGGGCGAGGGCGTACCGGACCTCAGCTTCATCGAGTCGGCCTGCGACACCGTCGCGCCGTACGTGACGCCGGGGTGCACGGTCATCCTGGAGTCCACGACCTACCCCGGGACGACCGAGGAGTTGGCCGGACCCCGCCTCGAGGTCGGGTCGGGGCTCAAGGCCGGCGTCGACTTCATGCTCGGCTACAGCCCCGAGCGCATCGACCCGGGCAACGCCACGTGGTCACTCGAGAACACCCCGAAGGTCGT
>CAJBIS010000254.1 GCA_903953195.1 uncultured Actinomycetes bacterium | reverse complement strand
GCCACCGGCGCCGCGATCGGCAAGGCCCGTGAGGTCCACCACCGCAGCGAGCTGGCCGACGAGCTCAACGACGTGATCCAGCCGGGCCACTCCGGCATCCTGGCGCTCGTGTCGGACCCGGAGCTCGCCGAGATCCGCAAGGCGCTCGACAAGGCCGACCGCATCGTCGAGAAGGCGGTCGACAAGGCCGTCGCAGCCGACATCGAGGCCGCCGCCCGCGAGGCCGGCGAGTCCGCCTGAGTCGATCCGGCGTCGCGGCACCGAGCGCGGTCGCGACGCCATGAAGGCGGTCATCACGGAGCTGCCCGACGTGGGGATCACGGTGATCTCCCGTTGGGTCTTCAACTGTTACGTCATCCACGACGGTGGCGATGGTCGCGCCCTGGTGGTCGATCCGGGCATGAGGTCCACCGCGCGGCTGGCCGCGTCGATGGTCACCGATCGGCCGTGCGTGGCCGTGGCGACCCACGGCCACGTCGACCACGTCGGCGGGATGCCGACGATGCGAGCCTCCGGTGCGGACGTGGTGCTGCCGACGCGCATCCGCGACTACGTGGCGGGGGAGACGCCGCGCAGCCCCGGCCTCCGTGAAGTGGCGAGCATTGCGCCCGTGCTGCGCGATCAGCCCGTCTCGATCCCGGCGCTCGTCGACGTGGCCCGCAGCGGCCGCGAGTGCGGGTACGACGGACGCGGCGTGAGGTTTCCGGGCGGGGCCGACCACTGGATCGGCGACGGTGACGAGGTCCCGGGCGCCCCGGCGTGGCAGGTCATCCAGACCCCCGGACACACCGACGACTCGACCGCGTTGTGGAACCCGTCGGCCGGGGTGCTGCTGTCCGGCGACGCGGTCCTCAGCGTCGGGGGGCGGGCGTGGTTCACGCCGGAGCTCGTCGACGCGGACCTGGCCGCAGCGACCGAGCAGCGTCTGCGGCCGATGCCGGTCCGCTACCTGCTGCCCGGCCACGGTCGCGCCGTGGTGGGCGCCGACGTGATGACGCACGCCCGGAGTCCGCAGGACCGGCCGCGACGGCGCTGATCAGTTCGCCCGGACGACCTTGGCGCCGGGGAACCCGTCCTCGTCGCGCCAGCGCTCCAGGAAGCCGACGTAGTCGATCAGGCTCCCCGTGTAGGTCAGGTTGCGTCGGGCCTTGGGGTTGTTGCCCTGTTCGCTGTTGTAGTAGCCGGGCGTGCAGCTGATCGAGTACGCCGCGATCTTCCCGGCGGTGCGGAGCAGGATGCCGTGCCACTCCTCCTCGGCCTCCGGGGTGGCCTCGATCGTCCGGATGTCGTCGTTCAGGCACGTCGAGATGAGCCAGGCCACGTGCGTCGCCGACTCGGACAGGAAGTGGAGGAAGTTCGTGCCGAACCCGGCCTGCACGATGCTGATCATGCACATGTTCGGGAACTCGGCCGACAGCACGCCGTGCATGGTGTGGGCGCCGTCGAACCACCGTTCGCTCATCGACACGCCGTCGCGGCCGACCGGGTCGAATCCGAGACGCTGGTTGAGGTCGGTGGTGACCTCGAAGCCCGACGCGAAGATCAGCACGTCGACGGGGTACTCGACGCCGTCGACCACGAGTCCGGTCGGGGTGACGCGCTCGACGCCACGGCCGTCGGTGTCGACCAGGTGCACGTTCGGCTCGTTGAACGCAGGCAGGTACTCGTCGTGGAAGCACACCCGCTTGCAGTGCTTGCCGTACCAGGGCTCGAGCTTCGCTGCGACCT
>CAJBIS010000253.1 GCA_903953195.1 uncultured Actinomycetes bacterium | reverse complement strand
GCCAGCAGCTCCTCGGCGGTGAGCTCCTCCTCGCCCTCGGGCAGTTCGAACTCGTCGACGGTCTCGTCGTCGCCCATCGCCTCGTCGCCGTTCAGGCGCCGCTCACGCTTGGCCTGTGCCTTGGCCTTCTTGGCCCGGTCCCGCTGGAGCTTCGCAAAGCTCGTCCGACTCGCACCCATGTGAACACCTCACTCGTTCGACCGCACTTCACACCACACTGCTCATCCGGGCCGTTCACCCCGCAGGACTGGCTCACCCTGCAGAGATGCGGTCCGGCGCACGGGTCGAGTGCTGCGTCCGGTGGACGGCCCGACCTCGGTGCCGTTCGACATGATAGACGCCCGGGGCCGCCGACCCACATCACTGACGGGCGACGTGACACGCACCACACACCGGGACGCCGGCTCCCGGGGTTCCGGTCGTGTGATCAGCTCGACCGGAGACCGGTCCTGCGGAACTCGAAGTCGGCGCCGCTGCTGAACCTCGTGAGGGTCACCTCGGCCGCCTCGGGCCGGGGTTCGCCGCCGAGCACGACCCGCCACGCCCGACGGCGCCCGAGCGGTGCCTCGATCAGTTCGACGGTGGCGCCGGGCTCGACACCGGCGACGATCGCGTCGATCGCGCTGTCGGCGCGACCGTCGCCGAGCAGCGCCGCCCAACCGAGCGCCACCACCTCCTCGGTGGCATCGCAGTCGCCGAGGGCGATGACCGTCTCGCCCTCGCCGTCGACCCAGACGTCGACGTAGTCACGGGGCTGCATCAGCGGGTGGAGTTCCAGCACGTCGGCGATGCGCTGTTCCGTGGTCCGGCCGCCGGCGGGAAGCAGTCGGGCCAGGCGACCGGCGACGACGCCCGCCACACCGGTGAGCTGGGCGCGGAGCACCTCGGCGACCTCGGCCGCCTCGATGCGACCGCGCAGGGCCGCCGCGAACGACATGGCGAGCAGGTGTCCCTGGAGTGCGAACTCGCGACACAGGGCGCGCAGCGCCGGCTCGGCGAAGTCCTCGAGGCGCAGGTCGGGGTCCACCGGGCCGGCATAGCTCATGCGGCCCGCCGACGGGTCGCCCAGCGGCAGGATCGGGATGTGCAGTGCGGCCAGTCGCGTCGTGGCCATCCGTCGGGCCGTCGCCGGCTCCGCCGCCGGCTCGATGTCGGGGTCGATCACCACGTCCCAGGCGCAGTGCGGGTGGCGGTCTGCGGGCACACGGGGCGGCCGATGGATCGGGGTGAGCCGGGCGCGCGGGTTCGACGCGCACACCGTCGCCTCGAACGTCGGGTCCTCGATGTGGTGGCACATCGCGACGACGTACTCGTCACCCATCGGTTCGACATCGGCGAGCGCGCCGCAGTGGTCGAGGTGGAACCCGCCGTGCCGCTCGTCGTCGACGCGGTACCGGAAGTCGAGGAACTCCGGCGGCGCACCGATGTCGAGCTGCATGCCCTTGAACATGCTGGCCACGTCGTGCTCGCCGTCGAAGCCGAGCAGCCGACGAGTGCGGCGGGAGTAGACGGGACTGGCGCCGCTCCACTCGTCGATGGCGACGGCCGTCATCACCTCGGCGCCGGCACGGGCGATCACCTGGGGCATGCCGGCCCGGTCGATGAGGTGTCCGGCGAGCAGGTACTCGCGTGCGAGCGCCGCCAGCTCGAGTCGATCGAGGTCCTCCAGTGTCCGTCCTGTGGCCACACCCGTCTCCGCCCTGTTCGCTGCTGTCCGATGCCGTTCGCTGCTGTCCGATGCTGCGATTCGTCGCCGATGCAGCATGTCCGGTGGAACGGAGCGATGCACGCGTGCGCCCCCGTGACCGATCGGACTACTGTCTGGACAGATGTCCAGTAT
>CAJBIS010000252.1 GCA_903953195.1 uncultured Actinomycetes bacterium | reverse complement strand
TTGACTTCTTCGGCTTGACAATGCGGTTTGCCCACCACTAAAGTACTTTTTCGTACATCTCGGGGGTGGTCGCCGGCGCCGGTCGTTCGGCTGTTCCTCTCCCGTTCCTTTCGATGCCGTGGGTTCAGCATGAGCGTTTGTCTGTGGGGTGGCGGACGGCGAGGGAATGCTCGCAGCGAAGCTTCGGCGTCCGTTGCCCGGAGGGCGTTTACGCTGGTCGAACTCTTGGTCGTGATCGCGATCATCGCGACCCTGATCGGCCTGCTGTTGCCGGCCGTTCAGACGGCCCGCGAGTCGGCCCGTCGCTCCAGTTGTTTCAACAATCTCAAACAGATTGGGACCGCTGCCCACTCCTACCTCAGCGCCAAGAAGGCCTTTCCCAGCGCCGGCACGATCCTCGCCGACCGCAACTTTGTGCCCGCACCCACCGCCGGGTATGAGCGGGCGGGATGGGTGTTTCAGATCCTGCCCTACATGGAGTACGGCACCGTTCATCAGGCGGCGGTCACGCAAGGCGGATTTTCGCTGGGCGTCAACTCGCCACTGGAAAGCGGCATCGCGGTGGTGAAGTGCCCTTCGCGAAACTCACGGGTCAGCCGGCCGACCTCGTGGGGAACAGTCTTTCATCTCACCGACTACGCCGGGGTGGCGACCGGCTGGGACATGGGCAACTATCAGACGAAGACCGACAGTCCCAGCCAGCGTCAGACAGAGACAGACGAATTCGACAAGGCATGGCGGGGCATCGTCGCCAAGTCGGGCATGCTTTACACGGGCCGTTCCGGCAGCGCGTATGGTCGGCTGCCGCCGATCACCGTGTCCAAGATCAGCGACGGCACCTCGAAGACGATCTTTGTGATGGAAAAATCGGCCTGGTCAAGCGCTCAGCAGCCACCGGCGCTCTGCTGCACCGACTGGAATCAGTGGGGCTACTTCGACTCCCCGGGCTGGGCAGATGCCGCCGGATATGTGACGATGCGGCTGGTGTTTCCCTCGACGGACAGTTCCAACGCCTACACCCGCCCCCGGGCCGATACCGACCCCCGACCCGCGTCCGACACCGCCGAGCGGCAGTTCGGCAGTCCGCACGCCGTCATGGGCTCGACGTTTGGCGACGGATCGGTCCGGGGGATCTCCTTCGACATCGACACGGACGTGCTGTTCCGGATCGGCTGTCGGAACGATGGCGAATCGGTGAACACCTCGGCGTTGTAGGCGGCATCGAAGACCCGCCCTGACATTCCCCCAGCATCGTTGCCCGGAGACCGCGCATGAACTGGTATGTCCAAGGCTGGTCCTCGCGACCAGCCCTGCCCTTCGGGCGGCGTCTCCTGCTGGCGTCGCTGTGCGCCGCGAGCGTCGCCGGGATGGTGGGCTGCTCTGACCGTTCCATCAGCCGCCAGGTCGCTGCCATGAACGACAGTCGGATCAAGCAACTGGCGAACCTCTTCCGGTTCTATCAGGCGACCAATGGCTGGGTCGGCCCCAAGGACGAGGCGACGCTTCGGACCTTCGTCCAGGCGGCGCCCCGCAAGAACCTCGACATGATGGGCATCGACCCCGCCGGGTTCGAGGAACTGCTCGTCTCCGATCGCGACGGCAAGCCGTTCGCAGTCCGCTGGGGCGTGTCGATCGGCCCGATGGAGGAGCAGGCGGTGGTCTTCGAGGCTGAGGGCCGTGACGGCAAACGGCTCGTCGCCTTCACCGGAGCCCGGACCGAGGAGGTCGATGCCGAGAAGTATGCGAAGCTGTTCGCGGGCGAGAGCGTGGTGGCTGCAGCGATGAGCAGTCCTCCGACCGCCCCGCCGTCCAGTGCGGCACCCGGCCCGCGTCCGTAATCCATCCTTCACGAGTCGAATCTGACGGTGCGAAACCGGTTGCTTCTTGTCGCAGGAGTGTCGGTCGGCGTGTGCCTGTGGCTGGGGGCGATGGAAGGACGTGGCGACCGCGGGGAAAAGCCGACGTTCGCGCTCACCAATCCGGCCGCGATGCCCGAGGCCATCGGCCTGATGCGGTATCTCTCCGGCGTGTATGGCTCTCGCGTGCTGGCCGGCCACCAGCACTCCTACCGGCCTGATGTGGCTGACCGAGAGTTGGCCGCGATCCGCGAGTCGACTGGCAAGACCCCGGCGATCCGTGGATTCGATCTCATGGATGCCATCAACGGCCGGGGCGGCCCGCATGTCGAGCGGGCGCTTGCCTGGGGCCGCGACCGCGGTGGCATCGTGCAGCTCTGCTGGCACTGGCGGCTGGGGGGAAAGCCTTTCTTCTCGGATCATCGCGGCCATTCACGGTTTCCAGAGGGCGAGCCCGAAGACCATCCGGCCATCAACGCCGACCTCGAGAAAGTCGCCGCCGAGTTGAAGCGGTTTGCCGATGCCCGCGTGCCGGTTCTGTGGCGGCCCCTTCACGAGCCGCCGGGCGCGTGGTTCTGGTGGCACACGGGAGGGCCCGAGCGATACAAGCGGCTCTGGCGGCACATGCACCGCGTGCTCGTCGAGGAGCACGGCCTCAACAACCTGATCTGGGTGTATTCCACGTCGGACCAGGGTGGGCCGGAGGCGGTGGAGTGGTATCCGGGAGACGACGTCGTGGATATCGTGGGCGTCGATGGCTATGGAGGGGATTGGACTCGGTACTGGACCGGCCTCACGGCGCTCTCCGGCGGTGGGAAGATGATCGCCATGACCGAGAACGGTCCGATTCCCCCGTGGGACGAGTCCTCGCCCTGGCTCTGGACCATGATTTGGAACAACGAGATCTTCGCGGCCCGCACGCCCGACGAACTCCGCCGGCACTTCAACGATCGCCGGACTCTCACCTACGACGATCTGCCCACGGCGTGCGACGGAAAGGGCCGTCGAGCACGCTCGTGGGCAGACATCGAGTAAGCGGGCCGAGTGACGGCTCTCTAGACTCGTCGATAACGAAGCCGGCGTCCGCGACTGATCCCCAGGCCCGCGATGGCTGAGCCGGCGAGGAGGGCATAGGTGCCGGGTTCCGGTACGGCCGTGACCGACATCGATTCGAACACATAGCCGCCAACGGTGGAGCCGTTCGTGTTCACGCCGAAGCCAAAACTGATCGTCGGTGCCGTCGGGTCGACGTAGAAGTTGGACGAGAAGTCCCCCGGCTGGACGAGTGAAGACGAGGCCACGATGGGCATTGTAAATTCAAGCGTCTGTGGGTCCGTGATCGGCGTCGAAGCATAGCCGACGTTGGTCTGCACCCACCCAGAGGTGCCGGTGTTTTGGTTGGTCGTAATGCCCAGATATTGCACCGGGCTGCCTGAGAGAAACGCGTTCGAGAACGTGGCCCTCACCGTGAGCGATCCGCTGGTCAGAGCCGCCTGCTTCAGGGCGTTGTACACGGTGGGATTACTGCCGCTGTTGAACTCCATCCCACCGGCCCACTGCCAGCCTCCGGCCGTCGACTGCACAAGAGCCGAGCCCGTTGGGTAGCCGGCAGGATCCTGGGTCACCGTGGAACTGCTCCACGAATAGGCCGTCAACGCCGAGAGGGGAATGGGCGTGACTGTCTGGGCAAACCCCGTCATCGACGAGGCGACCGCAACGGCGGTTGCGAGAGCAAGTTTGAAGCTGGTGGAGGGAAGCATCTGGCATGTTCCTTTCAAAGAAGGTGGCTGAAAAGGGCGTGCCTTCGCCAACCGGCGTGCGGGCACT
>CAJBIS010000251.1 GCA_903953195.1 uncultured Actinomycetes bacterium | reverse complement strand
GGACGTCGACCGGGCCACCGTCGACGAAGTGGTCCAGCAGGGCCCGCAGCCGCATCTGTGGACGGTGGCATCGGGATCCCCGACGACGGATGTGGGAAACCGGCTGCAAGCGGCCCGCGAGGTCGCCGCCGAGGCGGCGCGTCGCGGCGCGACGGTGCTCATCGACTCCAGCCCGTTGCGCGTGTCGAACGACCCGATCGACCTGCTGCAGGTCGTGGACGAGGTGATCCTCGTCGTGCGTGCCGGCAAGAGCACGGTGAAGTCGTTGCAGGACACGCTCGAGCAGCTCCAGATGCACCACGCCCCGGTCATGGGCGTCGTGCTGATCGGGACGTCGGGCTCGCGCGAGATGTACGCGTACTACTCGTCCTACTACACCGAGATCGCAACGCCCGAGGGTCCGGACAGCTCGGGCGGAACGTTCGGCGGTGGCCCCACGCCGGTCCCGCCGACACCTCCGACCCCGGTGTCGGACGCCCCGGTCTGGACGCCCCCGCCCGCACCGGCCGCGGCGCCCCCGGTGCCGCCGACCCAGATGCCGCCGGCACCGCCTGCGGCGCCGGTCGCCGCATCGACACCGCCGCCTCCGATGCCGACGGCTCCGAACAACGGTGCGGCGACCCCGTTCGGTCCCAACGGTTCGACCGGCTCAGTGGTGAACGGCGGCCAGGGTGCCGCGATCGTCAACGGAACTCATGCTGCGGTACCGCCGCCTGTTCCGATGAACCTGCTGCCGCCTCAGCGCAGCCAGTCGGCCAGCGCGGTCGACAACCCCAGCGCGAACCTGCGATAGCCGTCGTCGTCCAGGTAGTGCCGCCCGGCCACCTCGGTGGGCAGTGTCTCCGACGCGACGTGCTCACGGGTCATCAGGTGCTCGGTCGCCATGCGGATCCTGAGCCCTGACTCGCCGGAGTCCAGATCGGCCGCCGTCAGACGCTTGGCGATCTCCTCGAGGTGGGCCCGGTGGTACTGGCTCCGGCCGATCCGCTCGGGTCGGTTGGCGAGGAACTGCCCCGCTCGCAGCGTCGTCTGCGGCGCGAGTCGGCGGAGCGGCAGCGCCGGAATGCCGATCTGCTGCTTCGGGTGGATCCGGTACTCGACGAGCCGCTCGTTGATCGTCACCACCGGTGCGGCGGCAGCGGCCACGAGCGAGAACCACCGGTCGTACATCATGTCGCCGAGCGCAGGGTGCACCTCGGCGGGGAACGGCAGGATGGCGGGGATCAACTCCGAGCGGATCGCCGCCGTGCAGCCGGACACCACCTGGCGGGCGATGAGCTGGCCGAGTGGGTCCTGGGCCATGGCGGCCTGCTGACGGGGACCGAACCCGGACACCCGCCACCGTGAACGACTCATGCGCTCGCCCTCGGAGTTCACCAGCACGGCGTCCGAGAACGCCAGCAGCGCATCGGGTCGTTCGGCCATCCGCTCGGTCATCACCGCGACCTTCTCGGAGCGCCAGATGTCGTCCTGGTCGCAGATCAGGATGATGTCACCCGAGGCCCGCCGCAGCCCCTCCTCGAACGTCTGGCACGTGCCGCGGTGACCCGACTGCACGATCACGTCGACGGGGAACGGTGCCGTCCGCGCGAACGCCCGGGCCATCGCCACGGTGTCGTCGCCCGACGAGTCATCGACGATGATCAGCTCGTCGGGCCAGCGGCTCTGCCAACGGAGGGACTCGAGCTGGTCGGACAGGTACCGGGCGCCGTTGAACGTCGCCATCACGATCGAGACGCGCTCTGCGTACCGCGCTCTCGGGTGGCGGTGCACCGGGTTGAGGCCCCAGCTCGGCATCGGTCCAATGTAGCGGTCACGGCGTCCGGCCCGACGACCAGTTGGATCGAGGCATCGGTGGGAGTGGCGTCGCGCCGAGGCCGGAAACGGAATCGCTCGGAGAACTTTGGTGGTCACCAGCGGCCTGAGTAGTCTCGGCGGCGATGTCCAACCCGCTGAGCGACTTCCTCCGCGACTATCTCACGGTCGGGATCTTCGGATCCCTCGGGTTCATCCTCGTGGGGCTGTTGCTGTTCATCGCCTGGTTGCTGCGACCCGACCGTCGCCAGGAACAGAAGTACATCGCGTACGAGTCCGGCGTGGACCCGGTCGGCAGCATGTGGTCGCAGTCGCAGGTCCGCTACTACATCTTCGCCCTGCTCTTCGTGATGTTCGACGTCGAGGCCGTGTTCATCTTCCCGTGGGCCACGCAGCTCGAGGCCTTCGGCCTGTTCGGGTTGATCGAGATGTTCGTCTTCATCTTCGTGCTGCTGCTCGGCCTCATCTACGCCTGGCGCAAGGGGGTCCTCAAGTGGGCCTAGGTCTCGTCGAGAGCGGCAAGATCCCCAAGCCGCTGACCAAGCTCCTGAACCTGTCCCGCAAGTACTCCCTCTGGGTGTACCAGTGGGGCCTCGCGTGCTGCGCCATCGAGATGGGTGCAGCCTTCGGCTCGCCCCGCTACGACGTGATGCGGCTCGGTGTCATCCCGCTGCCGGCGAGTCCGCGGCAGGCGGACCTGGTGGTGATCTCGGGAACGGTCACCGACAAGATGGCCCCGGCGATCCTGCGACTCTACGAGCAGATGCCCGACCCGAAGTACGTGATCTCGATGGGATCCTGCGCCAACTGCGGCGGCCCGTACTGGGACAGCTACTCCGTGACCAAGGGTGTCGATCAGATCATCCCGGTCGACGTGTACGTCCCGGGCTGTCCGCCCCGCCCCGAGGCGCTGCTCGAGGGCGTGGTCCTGTTGCAGGAACGCATCCAGAACGAGGACATGGCCGCCCGCTGGACCGGCGAAGCGATCGTGGTGGAGTGATCGATGGCTGACGACACCAGCACCGACACCACTGAGGGCGCGGTCGACGATGTCCCCGAGGTCGACGAGGCCCGTGAGGGCATCGTCGCCAGGTTCCGGGATGCGCTCGGCGACGCGGTCGTGGCCACCGAGATCCAGCCCGGTCTCGACACCTGGATCCGCGTCCGCCCCGACGCCTGGCGTGCCGCCGCCGAGACGGCCCGTCACCAGCTCGGTGCCCGCTACTTCGCGTTCGTGTCGGTGATCGACTGGCTGCCGTCGCCGTTCGGGCGCTCGATGGACTCCGCGGTCGACCTCGAACTGGCGCGGCGCGCTGGCGATGAGGCGGCGGTGAACGCCGCCGAGATGCAGCACGGCGTCACCGGAGGCGACACCCGCTTCCAGGTGTTCGGACGGGTCGCCAGCGTCGGCCGCCCCGGCGAGTACTGGGGTGTGACGCTGAAGGCCGACGTGCCGGACGATCTGACGATCGACTCGTGGGTGCCGGTCTACGCGGGTGCCGACTGGCACGAGCGTGAGGCGTGGGAGATGTTCGGCGTGACGTTCACCGGGCATCCCGGACTGCGCAACATGTACCTGCCCTCCGACTTCGAGGGCCATCCGCTCCGCAAGGACTTCCCCCTGCTGGCCCGCATGGTGAAGCCGTGGCCCGGCATCGTCGACGTCGAGCCGATGCCCGGCGACGACTCGCCGGCCGAGTCGTCCGACGAGGAGGCCGCGTCGTGACCGCCGTGACGGATCGTCAGAAGCTCCAGTACATCGCCGCTCGTGCCGCTGACGCCCGGGTGAACGTCGAGCTCGAGACCGAGGGCATGACGCTCAACATCGGTCCGCAGCATCCGGCGACCCACGGGACGCTCCGGATCGTGGCCCGCCTCGACGGCGAGCAGGTGATCGCCGCCGAGCCGATCGCCGGCTACATGCACCGCGGCTACGAGAAGATCACCGAGGTCCGCACCTACGCGCAGGTCACCACGGTGGTGAACCGGATCGACTGGCTCGGCAGCTTCGCCAACGAGGTGCCCTTCATCCTCGCTGCCGAGCGGCTCATGGGCGTCGAGGCCCCGCCCCGCGCCACGTGGATCCGCACGATCCTCTTCGAGATGTCGCGGATCGCGAACCTCATCCTGTTCCTCGGTGACATGGGCGTGCAGCTCGGTGCCATCACCCCGGTCTTCTTCGCCTTCCGCGATCGTGAGTTCGTGCTCGACCAGATCGAGCGCGTCACCGGCGGACGCTTCCACCCCAACTTCGACCGCATCGGTGGACTCAAGGACGACCTGCCCAAGGGCTGGCTCGAGGACACCAAGCGGGTCATGGACAAGGTCCGCACCTTCTGCGACGAGATCGATGACCTGCTCATGGGGTCCGAGGTGTTCCAGGAGCGGACCCGGGGTATCGGCGTGATCCCACCCGATGTCGCCATGCAGTACGGCCTGTCGGGGGCGAACGCCCGCGCCTCGGGCATCGACTGGGACCTGCGCCGTGACAACTGCATCGGCCTGGCGTACCCCGAGGTCGACTGGAAGGTCTGGACGCACCCGGACGGTGACTCGTTCGCCCGCTTCTGGGTGCGCCTGCAGGAGGTCCGTGAGGCCGCGAGCATCATCGACCAGCTCGCCGACGGTGTGCCGAGCGGGCCGATCATGGCCAAGGTGCCGCGCATCATCAAGGTCCCGGCGGGTGAGGCCTGGATCTCGACCGAGAACCCGCTCGGTGAGATGGGCTACTACGTCGTCTCGCAGGGCGATCTCACGCCGTTCCGGCTGAAGATCCGTTCCGCCAGCTTCAACAACGTCTCCATCACCCCGTGGCTGCTCCGCGGTGTCTACGTTCCGGACATCGTGACGATCCTGGCATCGCTCTACTTCATCCTGGGAGACATCGACCGATGACCCGGGCCCTCCTCGGTGTGGAACTCGCGTACTGGCAGTCGACCCTCGTCCGGGTCCTCGCCGGTCTGGTCGCGGTGCTGCTGTTGACCGGCGGCGTCGTCTACCTCTACCTGTTCAAGTTCGTCTCGTTCATGCAGAGCCGACTCGGGCCCATGGAAGCGGGTCCGTACGGTTCGCTGCAGTTGCTCGCCGAGGTCGGCAAGTGGTTGCAGAAGGAGGACATCCACACCGAGGACAGCGACCGGACGATCTTCGGGCTGGCCCCGGCCGTCGTCCTCAGCTCGACGTTCCTCATGTTCGTGGTGATCCCCGCCGGACCGGATCTGGTGATCGCCAACCTGGGAACGGGCATCTACTACGTGCTCGCCGTGTCGTCGCTGTCGGTGCTCGGCATCCTCATGGCCGGCTGGGCCTCCGCCAACAAGTACGCCCTCATGGGGGCCCTGCGAGCCGGCGGCCAGCTCATCGCCTACGAACTCCCGATGGTCCTCGCGGTCCTCGGCGTCGTGATCGCCGCCGGCAGCCTCAACCTGCAGGACATCGTCCTGGCGCAGAGCAACGGCGCCATCTTCGGGTTCACCGGGATCGGCAACCCCTTCATCCTCACGCAGTTCGTCGCCTTCGCCGTGTTCATGATCGCGGTGCAGGCCGAACTCACCCAGACCCCGTTCGACATGCCGATCGCCGAGTCCGAGCTCGTCGCCGGCTACCAGGTCGAGTACTCGGGCATCCGGTTCCTCGTGTACTTCATCTCGGAGTTCGCAACGGCGGTGGCCTTCGCCGCCGTGGCCTCCACGCTGTTCCTGGGTGGCTGGGCGCTGCCGGCCAGCTGGGGCCTGTCGGACGGCGTGATGAACGTCGTCGGTCCGATCATGATCGCCACCAAGGCGGTGCTGCTCGTCGGTGTCGTGTTCTGGACCCGGTTCTCGTTCCCGCGGTTCCGTGAGGATCAGCTGCAGCGACTCGCGTGGAAGGTGCTCATCCCGATCGCGCTCGCCAACATCCTCCTGACCGCCGTGTTCAAGGTGGCGTTCTGATGCCTGACAAGCCGTCGATCCCCAAGCCGAAGGTCCCCGGCATGCTCAAGGGACTGGGCGTGACGCTGCGCACCGCCAAGGAGACGATGTTCCCCGACGGCATGCTGCGCCCGCCGGCGCCGTCGAAGGGTGCGGCCACCGTGCAGTACCCGCACGAGAAGGAGGAGCCGGCTCCTCGAGCGCGCGGCGTCATCTCGCTCAAGGAGGACAACTGCACGTCGTGCATGTTGTGCGCACGCGAGTGCCCGGACTGGTGCATCTACATCGAGGCGCACAAGACCCTCGCCCCGCCGCGTCGTGAAGGCGGCAAGCCCCGTCAGGTCAACGCCCTCGACCGCTTCGACATCGACTACTCGCTGTGCATGTACTGCGGGATCTGCGTCGAGGTCTGCCCCTTCGAGGCGCTGTTCTGGAGCCCCGAGTACGAGTACTCCGAGGTGCGGATCGCCGACCTGCTGCACGACAAGAGCCGGCTCGGCGAGTGGTTCGAGACCGTGCCCGATTTCGAGCAGCTCGAGTCGGGTTCCGAGGTCAAGGTGAAGAAGGTGCCTCGATGAGCGCCCTGTTCGCTGCGGAGACCACCTTCGACGTCCCGGCCAACGTGGCCTTCGGGATCCTGGCGGTCCTGATGGTCGTCGCCGCGATCCGCGTCGTCACCACCCGCAACGTCGTCCACGCCGCGCTGTGGCTGGTCGTGGTCCTCGGCGGCAACGCCGTCGTCTACCTGATCCTCCAGGCCGAGTTCCTCGCGATGACGCAGCTGCTCGTCTACATCGGCGCCATCGTCGTGCTGTTCCTGTTCGGCATCATGCTCACCCGCGCGCCGCTCGGCGAGTCCGACGATCTCGACAACTCGCAGCGGATCCTCGGCGCGGTGGTCGGCGTCCTGCTCCTCGGTGTCATCGGGTACGCCGTCGCCCGGACGTGGGGGACCGACCGTCTCGACTTCGCCGCCTACGAACTGCCCCCGCGGATCGAGGGCGTCGTCTCGGGCTCGGGGAACGGTCGGACCCAGGCGCTGGCCAACACGATCTTCAGCGACTACCTGATCCCGTTCGAGGTGATCTCGGTGCTCCTGACCGGAGCCCTCGTCGGGGCGATCGTGCTGGCGAGGAGGGACTGACATGTTGTTGAACCAGTTCCTGCTGCTCGCCGCCGTGCTCTTCTCGGTCGGCGTCTACGGCGTGATCGTCCGCAAGAACGGCGTGCTCGTGCTCATGTCGGTCGAGCTCATCCTCAACGCCGTGAACATCAACCTGATCGCCTTCAGCACCTTCTGGGGGCTGAGCGGTCAGGTCTTCGCACTGTTCGTGATCGCCGTCGCCGCCGCCGAGGTGGGTGTCGGTCTGGCCATCGTGCTGCTCATCTATCGGAACCGACGGTCGGTGGACATCGACCGGCTCGACGAGCTGAAGGGCTGAGTCGCGACCATGTGGTTCTTCACCCACGTCTGGATCATGCCCGCCCTGATGGCGCTCTCGTTCGTGCTGATCCTCCTCTTCGGCAAGCGCCTCCCCTTCAAGGGCGCCGAGGTCGGCATCACCGCGGTCGGCATCTGCCTCGTGTTCGCCGGTGCAACCGCCGTCAACTGGTTCACCTGGAGCGAGGACTCCCCGAAGCTCTCGGCCTCGGCGCCCGAGGCCCAGGCCGAGGCCGCCGAGGTGGGCGCGCTCGCCGAGGTACCCGACCGCTGCTCGAACGTCGTCAGTGGGCTGCGCGCATCGGAGTCCGAGGGGGAGTCGTCCGCCGGTGGC
>CAJBIS010000250.1 GCA_903953195.1 uncultured Actinomycetes bacterium | reverse complement strand
GGGATCGGTTCCACGTCCACCTCGGCCGCGGCTGGCTCGGCGGCCAGGGCAACGGAGGCCGGCCAGGCGATCAGGGCAAGGCAGGCGGCGATGGCCAGGCAGCCGCGAACGGCCCCGGAACTGTATCGCTCTCGCACTGCATAGAGCATGACGCGGACATTCTCTTCCATGGCCGCCACGCACCAACCAGCGGACGTAACGGCGGTGTGGGCGGGCCGGGTAACTTGCGGAGAACTGCGCGCAGTCCTCCCCTGTTATTGAGGCAATCCCTCAGGATTACTCATCGACCGGCCGTGCCGATTGCGTCGAGAAAACCGGTCCGGAGGGCTTTGCGGGGTAGCCGCGAATCACTCCGGGATCGTCTTTCCAGGCACCGCCTCGAAGGGCTCGGCGTGAAGCAGCTCCTCCCGTCCCCGCGTGCCGGGCAGGATCTCGAACCGCGGATCGAAGTCGACCATCGCCGAGGCGAGCTTCGCCAGGATTGAAACGTCGCCCTCGACCTTCGCCGTGCCGTCCTTGATCTGGGCCTCGAGGCTCTTGGCGCCGATCATGGTCTGCTCGAGATCCTTGCGGTTGATGGTGAGGGTGAGGTCGGGCTTCGCGGCAAGGAATCCCGAGAGATTCGTGAGCGTGGCGTTTTCAAGCTCGACCACGAACTTTTCCCCATTGTCTGGCGTGATCAGGTTCATCGTGAACCGCATCCCCTCGGCCTTTCGGCTGTCCATGCGGACGCCGAGGAAGTCCAGAAACAGCTCCGTGCTCATGGCGCGGATCACGTCCGGACCGCTCGACTTGGGCGACGCCCCCTCCGGAATGCCCTCGCGGAGCTCCAGCGCGCCCGCCAGGAAACTGTTGCGGAGGCCGGGGTTTTCCTGCTGGTAGCCGATCTGTTCGAACACGTCGGCCAGAAGATCCTTCGCTGCCTGATTCCTGGGCTCGGCGTGCACGAGCTTGTCGAGAACTTCGGAGGCAAGCAGGTATTCGCCCTTGTCGTGCAGCTGCCGCGCCTTGGCGATGATCTTGTCAGCGCCCCCCATCATCTCGACATACAGCGGAGCAGAGTCCTCGGGGGAGAGCGGAATGAGCGTGGCGGGATTGCAATCCCAGTAGCCGAGGTAGCGGTTGACGACCGCCCGCGCATTGTGCGGCACCGAGCCGTGGTAGCCGCGGCAGTCCCACCGCTGCTGGAGGCTCTTGGGCAGCTCGTACACATTGTGGATCTGGTTGACGGTGACGCCCTGGTTGGCCAGGTGGAGCACTTGGTTGTTGAAGTGGGCGTAGAGATCCCGCTGCCCGCGGAGGATCTCCAGCACGCGGTCGTTGCCCCACCGGGGCCAGTGGTGGGCCCCGAACATCACCACCGCCTCCTGACCGAAGCGGTAGATCACCTCGTTGATGTATTTCGACCAGTTGAGGGCATCGCGCACGAGCGCCCCGCGGAGCGTGTAGATGTTGTGGAGCGTCGCGCAGACGTTCTCGGCGATCCACAGGGCCTTCATTTCGGGGATATAGGTATTCATCTCCGACGGGGCCTCGGTGTTGGGCGTGTTCTGGAAGATCATTCGCACGCCGTCCACCTCGATCTCCTCGATGTCCTGCTCCACGACGCGGGTCGGGGCGATCAGGCCCGAGGTGCCCCGCGAGATGGCGTGGCCGAGCCCCTGGGTGACGTAGCCGTACGGACTCACGGGGAGGAGCACGCCGTATTGGTAGAACAGCCGCCGGTTCATGGCGTTGCCGGCAAAGACGTTCTCCGAGATCGAATAGTCCATGAAGTCGCGGGGGGCGAGAATCTGCACCTTGCCCGCGCGGACATCGGCTTCATCGACCACGCCGCGAACGCCGCCCCAGTGGTCGCCGTGCGAATGGGAGTAGACCACCGCCGTGACGGGCAGCCCTTCCCCCTTGTGTTCCTGAAACAGCTTCCAGGCGGCCCCCATGGCGTCGGAGGTGACGAGGCAGTCGAACACGATCCAGCCGGTCTTGCCGCGGACGAACGTGGTCTGGGCGAGATCGACGCCACGCACCTGGTAGATGCCAGGCACGACCTCGTAGAGCCCGTAGTTGTTGTTGAGCTGACCGATCCGGTGCATCGAGGGATGCACGGTGTCAAACTCCTCCCTTTGGTCGAGGAACTGAAACCGCGTCATGT
>CAJBIS010000249.1 GCA_903953195.1 uncultured Actinomycetes bacterium | reverse complement strand
GGCACCGGCACCGGCTCCCGCACCGGCGTCCGCACCCGCCCCTGCGGTCCGTCCCGCTCCGGTCGTCCCGGCTCCTCCGGCGGCCGCCCCGCCGGCGGCGTTCTACCCCGCACCCGCACCCGCACCCGCACCCGCGCCCGCGCCGCCGGAGCCCGCGTTCGCGCCGGCCGAACCGGCGGTGGGTGATGCGGCGCCCGCCGCGGCCGTGCCGATGTTCGCCCCGGAGGCCGTCCCGCCTGCACCCGCCGCAGCCACCCCGCCCATCACACCCGCCGAGGCCGTCGGCTCGATGGCGGCGACGAGTTCGTTGCCCGGCGATGCCGAGATGCCGACGTGGTTGCAGGACCCGAACGAGATCGACCCGGCGTCCGCCGGCGTCATCGTGCAGGGTTCCAGCGCACTGGTGATCGAGGATGTGACGTACCTCGGTGGTCACCCGTCGTTGAAGCGGAAACGCAAGAAGTGCGTCGCGACGCTCACCCACGAGTCGTTCGAGCTCTCGGGTGGTCGGAACGCCTCACTGGTGCTGCCGTGGTCCGAGGTGACGTCGATCGAGGCGCAGAACGCCGACGAGGCACGCTTTCGCATCAACACGCGGATCGCGAGCGAGTCGACAGCGCTCGTCGTGCAGTGCACCGACGGTTCGACCGTGTTGTTCGAGGCCCACTCGTGCCCGAAGGTCGCGCTCAAGGGGGCCATCGCCCAGCTCGTGGCGGGACTCTCCGTCATCGTGATCTGAGCGGCCGTGTCGTCGAGCCCGTCGTCGGGTGCCGAGCGTCCCCACCTGGCGCTCGTCGGATTGTCGGGAACGGGGAAGTCGAGCCTGACCCCGCTCCTCGCCGCACGACGGGGTCTGGTCGCCGTGGATCTCGACGAGCGGATCGAGCGGCGGTCGGGTCGGTCCGTCGCCGAGGTCTTCGCCGAGCAGGGCGAGCCGGCGTTCCGGGCGCTCGAGTCGCTCGAACTCGCCGACGCGCTCGCGGGTCCGCCGGCGGTGATCGCGACGGGCGGCGGCGTGGTGGTCGACGCCGCCAACCGGGCACTGCTTCGCGAGCGCAGCGAGGTGGTGTGGCTGCGCACCACGCTCGAGACGCTCATCGAACGTCTCCGCGCCAGCCAGCAGGAGCGGCCGCTCCTCGCCGGCGACGCCGAAACCACGTTGCGTCGTCTCGCCGAGGAGCGGGAGGCTCTCTACATGGAGGTGGCCACGCACGTGATCGACACGGACGGTCGCGCGCCGACCGACGTGGTGCGTGACATCGAGGCGGTGCTCGGCCGTGGGTGAGTCCGGATCGCTCATCGAGGTGGTGCTCGACCTGCCCGATGGCCGTTCCTGTCCGGTGCTCGTCGGCGACGGAGCGTCCGCCTCGCTGGCCGAGCTCATCCCCGCGCGGGCGCAGCGGGTGGCGATCGTGACGCAGGCCAACATCGGTGTCGAGGTCGATCCCGGCCGGGAGCACCGGGTCTTCACGATCGGCGACGGCGAACAGTTCAAGACGATGTCGACGGTCGAGGCGCTGTGCTCGCAGTTCGCCGAGTGGGGGCTGACCCGCACCGACTGCGTGGTCGGGTTGGGCGGGGGACTGGTCACCGATGTCGCCGGGTTCGCCGCCTCGGTGTTCCACCGGGGTCTGCCGGTGGTCCACGTGGCCACGAGCCTGCTGGCACAGATCGACGCGGCGATCGGCGGCAAGACCGGGGTCAACCTGCCCGAGGGCAAGAACCTGGTCGGCGCGTTCTGGCAGCCTGCCGGGGTCCTGTGTGACACCGCGCTGCTCGAGACGCTCCCGCCGCGCGAGTGGCGCTGCGGTCTCGGCGAGCTCGCGAAGTACCACTGGCTCGGCGGCGGCCGTCTGGACGAACTGCCGCTCGACGAACGGGTCGCCCGGTGCGTCCAGATCAAGGCCGAGGTCGTCGCGTCGGACGAGCGCGAGTCGGGCCGTCGCGCGCTGTTGAACTACGGCCACACCCTGGCGCACGCCCTGGAGATCGCCGGCGATCACGATCTGCGCCATGGCGAGGCCGTCGCCATCGGTCTGGTGTTCGCCGCGCGACTGGCCCGAGCCATGGGTCGCATCGATGACGAGGCCGTGGCCGAGCACCGCCGTGTGGTCGCGGGCTACGACCTGCCGCTCGAGCCGCCGCCGGGGCTCGACCCCGAGGAACTGCTCGCGCTCATGGGTCGCGACAAGAAGGTGCTCGACGCCGGACTGACCTTCGTGCTCGACGGTCCGGATGGCCTCGAGGTCGTCGCCGGTGTCGATCCGGTGCTCGTGCGTTCCACCCTGGAGGAGACCTCGTGAGCCCACCGATCGTGTTGTTGCTGTCGGGGCCGAACCTGAATCTGCTCGGCGAACGTGAACCGGCCATCTACGGCACGGCCACGCTCGACGACCTGGTGCAGCGCGCCCGGGACCGTGCCGAGGCCGGCGGCGCAGCTCTCGAGCACGTCCAGTCCAACCATGAAGGTGATCTGATCGACGCCATCCACGCGGCGCGTGGCCGTGTCGCCGCCGTGATCGTCAACGCCGGCGCGCTCACGCACTACGCGTGGGGGCTGCACGATGCGCTCGCGGCGTTCGACGGCATCGTGATCGAACTGCACCTGTCGAACCCGCAGCGCCGGGAGTCGTGGCGGTCGACGTCGGTCGTCGCCCCGGTCGCCACCGGCGTCATCGCCGGATTCGGTGGGGACGGCTATCCGATGGCGGTCGGCGCCGCGCTCCGGCTCCTCGGTCCGTCCTGAGCGCGCGGCACGTGACGGCTCCGGGTCGGCGGTGGCGACGGCGACACCGTCACCGGCCGTAGGCTCCACGCCATGACCGTCACGGAACGCCGCACCCCTGACGCCTCGAGCGGGACGCTCCCGCCGCTGGCGATCGCCGGACGACTCGACCGCCTCCGGGCGCTCCTCGATGCCGCCGCCTGCGAGGCACTCGTGGTCACCGAACTCGCCAACATCCGGTACCTCACCGGGTTCACGGGATCGGCGGCGCAGCTGCTGGTCACGCCGGACGCCGCCGTGTTCGTCAGCGACGGCCGCTACCGTGATCAGTCCGCCGAACAGCTCGCGGCCGCCGGCGTCGACGCCGAGGTGGTCATCGTGGCGGCCGAACCGGACACCGCCATCATCGAGCGCATCGGCTCGGACGTCGAACGGGTGGGACTCGAGGCCGAGTCGGTGTCGTGGGCGGCTCAGCGCCGCTGGGCGGATCAGCTCGGCGCGGGTCGCACGCTCGTGCCGACGTCGGGACTCGTGTCGGACCTCCGGTTGGTCAAGGACGCAGGTGAGGCGGCGCGGATCCGCACGGCGTGTGACATCGCCGATCGAGCGTTCGCCGCGGTCCGACCCCGGCTCGCCGAGCGGCCGACCGAGATCGAGTTCGCCATGGAGCTCGACGCGCTCATGCGTCGGCTCGGCGCCGAGGACGTCAGCTTCGAGACCATCGTGGCGTCCGGTCCGAATGGCGCGAAGCCGCACCATCGCCCCTCGGACCGTGTGGTCGCCGAGGGGGATCTGGTCGTCGTCGACTTCGGCGCGCTCTACGAGGGCTACCACTCCGACATGACCCGCACCGTCGCCGTCGGCGCCGTCGGCGAGGAGCGGCGCCGGATGCTCGACGTGGTGCTGGCGGCCCAGCAGGCGGGCGTCGAAGCGGTGAGCGCTGGAGCCGAGGCCAGTGACGTCGACGCTGCGTGCCGCGACATCATCGACGCCGCCGGGCTGGGGGAGGCGTTCCTGCACTCGACCGGCCACGGCGTCGGGCTCGACATCCACGAGGAGCCTCGGGTGTCGTCCCGGTCGGCTGCTACCTTGGCGGCCGGTCACGTGGTGACGGTCGAACCCGGGGTGTACCTCCCGGAGTTCGGCGGGGTCCGCATCGAGGACACCGTGCTCGTCACCGACGACGGGTGCGACCGTCTCACATTGACTCCGAAGGATCCCATTCTCGCCTGACCGCTCGGGACGCGGCGCAGGCGTCCGCAACAGTCAGGACGAACCACCCATGGCACAGATCGCCACCTCCGAGTTCAAGAACGGCATGACGTTGGATCTCGACGACGGCCTCTTCACGCTCGTCGAGTTCCAGCACGTGAAGCCGGGCAAGGGCGGTGCGTTCGTGCGCACGACACTCAAGAACGTGCGCAACGGCGCCGTCGTGGAGCGCACGTTCCGTGCCGGAGAGCGCATGGAGCGGGCGATCGTCGACAAGAAGGAGATGCAGCTCCTCTACCGCGATGGCGACGACTACGTGTTCATGGACACCGCCAGCTACGAGCAGCTGAACGTGCCGGCCACGACGCTCGCCGAGGCCGCCAGCTACCTCGTCGACTCGTCGATGGCGTTGCTCATCATGTACGGCGACGAGATCATCGGCGTCGACCTCCCCGCATCGGTCGAGCTCGACATCGCCGAGACCGAACCGGGAGTTCAGGGGGACCGGGTCTCGGGGGCCAAGAAGCCGGCCACGCTGGTGACCGGGCTCACGATCCAGGTGCCGCTCTTCATCGAGCCGGGCGAGCGGGTCAAGGTGGACACCCGCTCCGGCGAATTCATCTCGCGGGCGTGACCGCCGACGACCAGGACCGCAGCCCGTCGGACGGGCCGGTCGACCTCCCCGTCGTCTCGGGCGGGCGACGCGAGGCCCGCGAGCGGGCGGTGCACCTGCTGTACGAGTCCGGCGTGAAGACGTTGCGCATCGGTGACGTGCTCGCCGCGCAGCCGGTCACGCCGGATCGCTACGCCGTCGAGTTGGCCACCGGCGTCGAGGAGCATCGTGACGAACTCGACGCCCTGATCGACCGGCTGGCAACCGACTGGTCGCTGGACCGGATGCCGACGCTCGACCTGACCGTGCTGCGGGTCGGCGCCTTCGAGCTGGCCCACCGCCCGGATGTCCCGACCGCCGTCGTGCTGGCCGAGGCCACCGAGCTCGCCGGTCGCTACGGGACCGACGACTCGGGTCGCTTCGTCAACGGGGTCCTCGCGGCCGCGGCTCGGGAGCTCCGGACGGACTGACCGGCCCCGGGCGTCGTCGACCGGGCCGCGGGCGGGGCCGAATCCGGCGGCGCGGGACCCGTCGAGGTCGTGGTACGGTCCACTCCTGACCGTGAAGGGAGTCCCGAGAGGCTCCTACGGACAGGAAGGACCTGCCAGTGGCAGAACGCGAGCGACGGATGACGCGCCCCTACGGGGGCGTTTTCATTGCCCGGAGCCAGGTGATGGGCGCCGAGGAGATCGAACGGGCGATCCGTCGGATGGCCCACGAGATCCTCGAGCGGAACCTCGGACTCGACGACCTCGCGATCATCGGACTCCAGACCGGCGGTGTGGAGCTGGCCCAGGCGCTCGCAGCGGTGCTCCGTGAGATCGAGGAGCTCGAGGACGACGACCCGGGTGTCCCGGTGGGCACCCTCGACGTGGCGTTGTACCGGGACGACATCGGGATCAGGCCTCTGCTGCCCGAGGAGGTCACCGACATTCCGGTGGACCTCGACGGTCGCACGGTCGTGCTCGTCGACGACGTGCTCTTCACCGGGCGCACGATCCGGGCGGCGCTCGACGCCATGTGCGACTACGGCCGACCGCGGGCGGTTCAGCTCGCCGTCATGGTCGATCGTGGTCACCGGGAACTGCCGATCCGCCCGGACTACGTCGGCAAGAACCTGCCGACACGCCGCAACGAGCTGGTGGACGTCACGATGTCCGGCGTCCAGCTCGGGGAGCTCCAGAAGCAGTGAGCGGCACCACTCGCGACCTGACCGAGGCCTCCTCGACGGTGGACACCTCGTCGTTCGGCGACCGTCGGCACCTGCTCACCGTCTCCGACCTCGAGCGTCCTGAGATCGAGCAGCTCCTCGAGCTGACCGACACGTTCGTCGAGGTC
>CAJBIS010000248.1 GCA_903953195.1 uncultured Actinomycetes bacterium | reverse complement strand
TTCGCCAAGGAGGTCCAGCGCGCCGTGCTCGACGGTCGAGCCGATCTGGCGGTGCACTCGGCGAAGGATCTTCCGGCGCTCACGCCGGAGGGACTCGTCATCGCCGCCACGCCGCCTCGGGCTGACGTCCGTGACGCGCTCGTCGGTCATGGCCTCGCCGATCTGCCCACCGGCGCGGTGGTCGCGACCGGCTCACAGCGGCGACGCGTCCAACTCGCCCACCTCCGCGGCGACCTGCAGTTCGTGGAACTGCGCGGGAACATGGCGACGCGACTCGCCCGAGTGGGCGAGGTCGACGCCGTCGTCGTCGCTGCTGCGGCACTCGAACGACTCGGGCTCGCTGACCGGATCACCGAGCACCTCGACGTGTCGACGATGGTGCCGCAGGTCGGGCAGGGTGCACTCGCCGTCGAGTGCCGTGCCGACGACGCTCACACCATCATGCTGCTCTCGGGGATCGATGATGCCGAGACGCGCACCCACGTGACCGCCGAACGGTCGTTCCTCGTGGAGCTCGGCGGCGACTGCTCGCTCCCTGCGGGCGCCCACGCCTGGTTCGACGGCCCCGAGGTCGTGCTGCGGGCCGTGCTCGCTCCGGCCGACTGGCCCACGCATCCGGCACCGGTGTGTCACGTCGAGGTGCGCGGTGACGACCCGGTCGCGCTGGGCGTACAGGCGGCCGTTGCGTTGCGCCATGCCGTCGAGTCGCTGGAGCCGACGTGACGGTGTACCTGGTCGGCGCCGGTCCCGGTGACCCCGGCCTGCTGACGCGACGCGGTGCCCAGGTCCTGGCCACCGCCGACGTGGTCGTGCACGACCGGCTCGTCTCGTCGGCGCTGCTGCGGTTGGCGCCGCCGACGGCCGAACTGGTCGACGTCGGCAAGTCGCCGCGCCATCCGACCATGACGCAGGACGAGATCAACGCACTGCTCGTCGAGCGTGGTCGGACGGCGGGTTCCGTCGTGCGGCTCAAGGGCGGCGACCCGTACGTGTTCGCGCGCGGCGCCGAAGAGGTGGCCGCGCTCCTCGACGCGGGCATCGACGTCGAGGTGGTCCCCGGTGTGTCCTCCGCGTTCGCGGTGCCGGCCGCCGCGGGGATCCCGGTCACACTCCGCAACGTGTCGACCAGTGTCACCGTCGTGACGGGTCACGAGGACCCGACCAAGGACGAACCGCAGGTCGACTGGGAGGCACTGGCCCGCGTCGGTGGCACGCTCGTGATCCTGATGGGCGTGACCCACTGGACCGAGATCGCCCGGCGGCTCGTCTCGGGTGGACTCGCTCCGGACACGCCGACCGCCGCGATCACCTGGGGCACCCGCGCCGACCAGCAGACCGTTCGCGCCACGCTGGGGACGCTCGGCGACCATGCGCTCACCGCACCCGCGACGATCGTGGTCGGAGCCGTCGCCGCCGAACACCTGGACTGGTTCGAGCGGCGCCCGCTGTTCGGCCGACGCGTCGTGGTGACGCGCACCCGGTCGCAGGCCTCGGAACTGGCCGCGCGGCTGGCCGCCGCCGGTGCCGAGGTGATCGAGGCGCCGGTGATCGAGATCGTCGAGCCGGCGGACGGCGGTGCGGCGCTCGATGCCGCCGTGCGAGCCGTCGCCGACGTCGACTGGGTGGTGCTCACCTCGCCGAACGGCGCCGAGCGCTTCTGCGCCCGGTTGCGCGACGGACGCGACCTGGCCGGCGTGCGACTCGCCGTGATCGGCCCGGGCACCGCAGCGGTGCTGGAACGACACGGTCTGGTGGCCGACCTGATGCCGTCGGCGTTCGTGGCGGAGTCGCTGCTCGAGGCGTTTCCTGCACCCCCGACCGACGGCGGCCGGGTGCTGCTCGCCCGTGCCGAGGTGGCACGCGACGTGCTGCCCGAGGGACTCGCGGCCCGGGGCTGGACGGTCGACGTCGTCACCGCGTACCGCACCGTTGCGGCGACCCCGGCGCCCGAGCTGGTGGACCTGGTCGCGTCGGCGGACGTGGTCACGTTCACGTCGTCGTCGACGGTGCAGCACTTCGTCGACGCCTACGGACGCGACCGCATCCCGGGTGTCGTGGCGTGCATCGGCCCGGTCACGGCGGCGACGGCGGTCGAACTCGGGTTGACGGTCGACGTCGAGGCGACCTCGCACAGCATTCCGGGCCTCGTCGACGCGCTGCTCGACTGGACGGGACGCACCGCATGAACGATCGCGCCGACGCCGCCGACCGCGGCGCGTTGCCGGACGCCGTCGTGTTCGACTTCGACGGACTGGTCCTCGACACCGAGTGGTGCGAGTACGAGACGGCGGCAGGCGTCTTCGCCGACCACGGCACCGAGCTCTCGCTCGAGCTGTGGCGCACGTTCATCGGCAGCACCGACCATCCGCACTGGGCCGACATCCTCGAGGGGCAGCTCGGCCACGCGGTCGATCGGGCCACGCTCGTCCCGGCGCGTCACCTCGCGAACTGGGCGTGCGCCCGGGCGCTCGAGGTGCAGCCGGGCGTGACCGAACTCATCGGGGCGGTGCACGACGCCGGGATCCCGCTGGCGGTGGCGTCGTCGTCGCCGGCCGAGTGGGTCGTCGGCCACCTGAGCGAGCGGGGCCTGCTGGACCACTTCGCCGCAGTGTGCACGGGCGACGAGGTCCGTGCCACCAAGCCCGACCCGGAGTTGTATCTCCTCGCCTGCCGTCGACTGGGCGTGGACCCGTCGGGGGCGATCGCCGTGGAGGACTCGGTGAACGGTGTGGCCGCGGCGCGCGCCGCGGGCATGTCGGTGGTCGCCGTGCCGAGCTCGCTCACCCGGGGCATGGACTTCGCTGCCGCCGACCGGGTGGTGTCGTCGTGTGTCGAGCTGGACCCCGCAGCACTGGGTGAAGTGATCGATGGCGCGGGCCGTAGGATCTCGGAATGACCTTTCCGGATCGACGGCCGCGGCGGCTGCGCCGGACCGCGGCATTGCGCCGACTGGTGGCCGAGACCCGACTCGGGGTCGACGATCTGGTGGCACCGCTGTTCGTGCGCGAGGGCATCGCCGGCCCGCAGCCGATCGAGTCGCTGCCGGGCGTCGTGCAGCACACCCGGACGTCGCTCGTCGACGAGGTCGCGGAACTCGTGGACCTGGGGCTGCCCGCCGTGATCCTGTTCGGTGTCCCCGAGCGCAAGGATCCCGAGGGGCGGGGCGCGTCCGACCCGGACGGCATCGTCCAGGTCGCGCTCCGTGATCTGCGCGATCGTTTCGGCGACCAGATCGTCCTGATGGCCGATCTGTGCCTCGACGAGTACACCGACCACGGGCACTGCGGTCTGCTCACCAGTGGTGGCGAGGTCGACAACGACGCGACGGTGGAGCGTTACGCCGAGGTGGCGCTCGCGCAGGCGGCCGCCGGTGTCGACGTGTGTGCGCCCTCCGGGATGATGGACGGCCAGGTCGAGGCGATCCGTGATGCGCTCGACGCCGAGGGCGCCGACGACGTGGCGATCCTCGCGTACTCCGCCAAGTACGCCTCCGCGCTCTACGGCCCGTTCCGCGACGCGGTCGACGTCGAGATCGT
Organism: uncultured Actinomycetes bacterium; assembly: GCA_903953195.1. Lineage (GTDB taxonomy): Bacteria > Actinomycetota > Acidimicrobiia > Acidimicrobiales > Microtrichaceae > SXMI01. Next base: position 11,929 of record CAJBIS010000248.1, on the reverse strand, counting down.
CGGTGGCGGTGACCGGAAGGGCTACCAGCAGGACTGGGCGAACGCCCGCGAGTCGCTCGAGGAGATCCGCCTCGACGTCCTCGAGGGCGCCGACATGGTCATGGTGAAGCCCGCGCTGACCTACCTCGACGTCGTGACCCGAGCCCGGGCCGAGTTCGACGTGCCGCTCGCGGCCTACCACGTGTCGGGCGAGTACGCGATGGTGCACGCGGCGGCCGAACGGGGCTGGATCGATGGCGACGCGGTGGCGCTGGAACAGATCACGGCGATCAAGCGGGCCGGCGCGGACTTCGTGCTCACGTACTTCGCCCGATCGCTGGCGGAGCGGCTGCAGTGACCACCAACGAGGAGCTCTACGAGCGGGGACTGCGGGTCATTCCGGGCGGGGTGAACTCGCCGGTGCGGGCGTTCCGCTCGGTCGGTGGGGTGCCGTACTTCGTGTCGCGGGCCGAGGGCGCCCACGTCTGGGACGTCTCGGGTCTGCGTTTCATCGACCTGGTGCAGAGCTACGGCGCCTCGATCCTCGGACACGCGGACCCCGAGGTGGTCGCTGCGATCACCGAGGCGGCGGGTCGTGGCTCCACGTACGGCGCGCCGACCGAGGGTGAGGTGGTGCTCGCCGAGGAGCTGTGCAGCCGCGTGCCCGGCATGGAGCAGGTCCGTCTGGTGAGCTCGGGAACCGAGGCGGCCATGTCGGCGGTGCGACTCGCCCGGGGCGCAACGGGCCGATCGACCATCGTGAAGTTCGCCGGCAACTACCACGGCCACTCCGACGCGTTGCTCGCGGCGGCGGGCTCGGGCGTGGCCGAGCGGGTCATCGGCACGGGCGTGGTGCCGGATTCCGCCGGCGTCACGGCGGGCGCGGTCGCCGACACGCTCGTGTTGCCGTACAACCGGGTGCCGACGCTCACCGACGACGTCGCCGTCGTGTGCGTCGAACCGGTCGCCGCCAACATGGGTCTGGTCACGCCGCAACCGGGGTTCCTCGAGGGGCTGCGTGCCGAGTGCGACCGTGTCGGCGCGCTGTTGTTGTTCGACGAGGTCATCACTGGATTCCGCCTCGGCGTCGGTGGTGCCACCGAGCGTCTCGGCGTGCGGCCTGACGTGTGGTGCTTCGGCAAGGTGATCGGCGGCGGACTCCCGATGGGGGCGTTCGGCGGCTCGGCCGAGGTCATGGCGAATCTGGCGCCTCTCGGTCCCGTGTACCAGGCGGGCACGCTGTCCGGGAATCCGCTGGCGACGGCGGCAGGGCTGACGGTGCTGCGACGACTCGACAGCGACGCGTACGCCCGGCTCGACGCCACGGCGGCGGCGCTGGCGACCGGGCTCCGGCTGGCGTTCACCTCGGCGGGCATCGACGTCGTCGTCCCGCGGATCGGTCCGCTCGTCGGGCTCTTCTTCGGCACGCAGCCGCCCACGGACTTCGACGAGGCGTCGGCGTCGGTGGCGCTCGGCCGCTACCCGGCGTTCTTCCACGGGATGCTGCAACGCGGCGTGGCGCTCGCGCCCGGGCCCTACGAGGTCATGTTCCCGTCGCTCGCGCACACCGACGCCGACATCGTGCAGGTGGTCGAGGCGGCCCACGAGGTGGCGGCCGAGCTGGCCGAGGGACACGCGTCCGTCTGAGTCCCTACGCTGGGCCCATGGCATCGGCGACCGAGCACGCAGCAGGCGGATCGTTCCCGCACGCCACGGCCCCGGGTCCCGCACCCGACCCGGCGACGTCGGGCGCGCCGGGTCCGGCGTCCTCCACGGCGGCACCGGCGGCCGGGGCGCGTGATGTCGTGGACCGCGATGCCGCCGAGCGCATCCTGCGCCGGGCCGTCGAACTCTCCGAGCAGGTCGACGCCGACGTCGATGGCGTCCGCATCGGCGCGCTGTTCCACGCAGCAGATCAGCTCGGCATGGAGCCGAATGATCTCCGTCGGGCGCTCGCCGAGGAGCAGCTCGGCCTCCTCGCGCAGCCGTCCCGCCGCAGCGACCGGATCCTGGGCGCGGATCAGGTGGTGGTGGCCCGGGTGGTGCCGGGCGCACCCGATGAGGTCCTCGAGCGACTCGACCTCTGGATGCGTCAGGCGCGGGTGCTGCGGCGCGTTCGTCGCGACACCCACCAGGCGGTGTACGCGCGACGGGGCGATCCGGCGGCCGTCGTCCAACGATCGATCCGAGCCCTGCACGGGAGTGAGCGGCTGGCCCGCGTCCGTCGGCTGGGTGTCGCCGTGGTGGCGGTGGGGGAGGCCGAGACACTCGTGTCGCTGCGCGTCGACACCTCGGCGAGCCGCGCCGTGGCGGCAGCGAGCGGTCTGACGGTCGCGGCGTCCGGTGTGGTCACCGCGGGCCTGACCGCGGTGACGTGGGTCCCGTGGGCGTGGCTCGGCGTGCCGGTCGCGGCCGCCGGCGGTGTGGGCGTGATGGCTGCCCGCAAGGGGTACGTGGCCGACGTCGACGACGACCTCGAGGCGGTGCTCGATCAGCTCGCCGGTGGCGGCCGTCCGGTGTCGTTGTTCGACGCCGTGGCGGCGCGTGTCGTCAGGCCTCGGCGTCCTGCAGCCGACCCAGTTCGGTGACCGCGCCGACGATCATGCAGGCGATCGTCAGTCCGACGAACACGCCGGCCACGCCGTAGAGCGTGAAGCCCAGGGCGAGCGCGACGAGCGTGATCAGCATCCCGACCTCGGTGGAGCGGGCGGTGATCCGTGGCTGGACGACGAGCACGTCGACGAGTTGCAGGCCGATCCCGAGGCCGAGCGCCACGACGGCCAGTGCGGAGCTGTCGAGCAGTCCGACGAGTGCCACCGGCAGGATGCCGAGCACGATCCCGACCCGGGGCACGTACGCCAGCAGCGCTGCGACCACGGCGAGGAGCGCCGGCATGTCGATGCCTGCGGCGGAGGCGACCACGAACACCGCGGCGCCGGCGACGAGCGCGCGCACCGAGGTCCAGCCCAGGTAGCGCAGTGTGGCGCCGTACGCGCGCCCGAGGACGTCGTCCGCGATGGTTCGGTGGTCGCTCCGGAGGAGGCCGAGCGCGCCGCCGACCATGGCCGGTCCGGTGAACACCAGCATCACTGCGAGCACCCACACGATGAACGCACTCGAGAGGCGTCCGCCGACCGCGGTCGCGATCCCGGGAAGATCGCGACCGCCGAGGTCGAACGCCCCGGCGGCCCGGGCCGCAGCGCGGTCGATCTGCTCCGAGAAGCGGAGGTCGCCGAGCACCGAACCGAGACCGGGTCGCGACTCGAGCTCGCGTGCGGCCGCCGGTGCCCGGTCGGCGAACCGGGTGCTCTCGGAACGCAGTTCACCGAAGCCGACGGCGCCCAGCGTCGCGAGCGCTCCGATCGCGACGGCGGTGACCGCGAGCACGGCACACCAGGCCGGCATGCGACGTGCCAGACGCATCACCACCGGTCTGGCGAGTGCGGCGATCACCGCGGCCTCGAGGAATGCCACCAGTGGATGCGCCGCACGGACGGCGAGGGTCGCGACCGCCGCGAACGCGCCGATGATGAGGACGGCTCGCACGATGGAGGCCGGAGTGACGCGGAGTCGGACGGTGGCCGAGCTGAGCGGCTCGTCGTCGGCGTCGGGTGCGGGGTCACGCAGCAGGCTGATGCGGCGAGCCTAGGCTCGACCCGTGGCGCCCGAGCAGGACCCTGCGGCCGTTCCGTCGCCGCCCGTCGGCCCGCCCGAGGCCGCCCGCCGTCGGACGATCGACGTCGAGTTGGACTGGCGCAGCGTGGTGTGGGTGCTCGCCTCGCTCACCGTGTTGGGCGTCGTCGTCACCATGGTCACGCAGGCCTCGTCCGCGATCGTGGTGCTCGTCGTCGCGCTGTTCGTCGCGCTCGCGCTCGACCCGCTCGTGCGCGGTCTGGAGCGACGAGGACTGCGGCGGGGATGGGCGGTGGTGGTCGTGGTCGGGGCCGCACTGGCGGCGCTCTCGGTGTTCGTCACGGTCGCCGGGCCGGGACTGGTGCGTGAGACCGGCTCGCTCGGCACCGACCTGCCTCGCACCGCCGCCTCGATGGTCGACCTGCCCGTCGTCGGGCCGTGGCTCCGCGACGCCGACGCACCGGCGCGGGTCAGCGAGTTCCTCGACTCGATCCCGAAGCGGATCCAGGACACCGACGCGGACCTCGGGGGGATCGCCGAAGGTCTCGGGTTCGGACTGGGTGTGGCGCTGCTCGGGATGCTGACGGTCGTGGGGGTGCTCACGGACGGGCCGCGTCTGGTCGCCGCCGTGCGCCGTGCCACCCCACCGGACCGACGCGACGGGATCGACGCCATCGGCCGCATCGTCTACGACGTGATCGCCCGGTACTTCGCGGGCAGCCTGCTGATCGCCGTCATCAACGGGCTGTGGGTCGCGGTCGTCGCGCTCCTCGCCGGTGTTCCGCTCGGCCCGGTGCTGGGCGTGTGGGCCGCGCTCACGTCGCTGATCCCACAGATCGGCGGACTGCTCGGGTTCGCCCTGGTGGCCGTGGTGAGTCTGACGGCCGGGATCGTTCCGGCGCTCGTCATGTGCACGGCGTTCCTGATCGTGATGCTGCTCACCAACCACGTGCTGCAGCCGACGATCGTGGGGCGGGCCGTCAGCCTGTCGGCACCGGTCACGATGCTGTCGACGATCGTCGGGCTCACGGTCGCCGGAATCCCCGGTGCACTGTTCGCGGTGCCCACGACCGGCGCGGTGAAGGCCGTCGCGCAACACCTGCGGGGCATCGACCCGACTCCCCTCGAGCCGCGCCCCGGTCTCGTCGACCGCGTTCGCCGGCGTCGCCACCCTGCGGAGACGGCGGATGACGTCAGCGAGGCTGCAGGGTCACCCGCACCCTGACGCGGTCGCCCTCCGGGGTCAGTTCGACGGCCCGGTTCACGTCCCCACGAATGTCGGCTGCGCCGCGGATCGGCGCGTCGGGATTCAGCTTCCACAGCGGCGACGAGTGCATGATGACCCGGGCGTCGGCACCGAGCGGCGGGAGCCCGGAGCCGGCCAGGAAGGCCGCCTCGTCGGCGGGAGCGAGGGTGAAGGTGACATCGAGCTGTCGCTCGGCGTCGGTCCGGGCCGTCAGGAAGTCGGCGGCACCGTCGGGGATGTCGAGGCCGCTGAGCGCCTCCACTCCGGTGATCGACGTGTCGCCGAGTGGCAGCGTGCTCGGCGGTCGACTCGACGGCGCCGGAGCGACGGACGTCGTCGGGGCCGACTCGCCACCCGTGATGACCAGACAGCCGCCGACGGCGAGCCCGGCGACGAGCACCAGCAGCAGGACCCAGCGGATCGGACCGCGCATCACCGGCGACGTCGAGGAGATGTGGAGGTGGTCGCCGTCATCGTGCGGCGAGTCACGCGGTCAGTCCGATCACGTCGGCGGCGTGGTCTTCCACTCCTCGAGCACCTTCTCGTAGGCCGCGGCCTGGTCGGGGACGAACTCCTCCATCGTGGCGGCGAAGTCCTGCTCCCACTTGGCGTAGTCGAACTCCTCGCCGTTCTGCGTGACCCGCTCGTGCAGCACGACCGACATGAGCTCCTCGGGGTCGAGCGAGTTGGCCCAGCCGGGCATGCCGCCCTTCACCGGGAGACCGTTCTCCATCGTGGTCTGTCCGGCCTTCTTCCAGCCGTCCGAGCCGAGCGCGATCCAGGCGACCTGCTTCGCCGGGGTCGGCCACACCTTCGTCACGGCGGTGTCGCCGATCAGGGCCGGAATGTTGCCGTTGCCGCCTCCGGCGGCACCGTGGCAGCCGGAGCAGCCCTTCCCCGCGTAGACCTCGTTGCCGAGCGTGATCGGGGAGTTCTTGGCGGTGGGCGGATCGAGCGTCAGCGCGTAGATGACGCCCCAGAGCGGCAGGAACGCGAGCACCGGGACCGCCCAGAACGGAATCTTCTTGCGCTTGTTCGCGGCCTCGACCCACGGCGGGGTCGGCTCGACCGCGGCCGGCGCCGCGGCCGCGGTCACGGCGGGCGTCGATGCAGCCGGCGTCTCGTCGGCAGCGGCGGGTGTCGCGGCCGCGGCGGGCTCCACTGCCGCGGTCGGGGCCTCGTCGCCACCCTCACCGGTCAGTGCGGCTCGTCGGGCCCGGCTTCGGGCCAGCAGGTGCTCGGGAACTTCGGTCAACGCGGCCTCCGCTGCGGATCGTCGTCGCCGTCATCGGCGGTGCCTCACTCTACGCCGCGTCGAGGACCCGTCTGCAACCTCCGGACACGGCGCGGTCCGGGTCGATCGCGGCGCTCGGCCGGACCACCGACCGGCCTCGGGCCGGGCCTCGGGCCGACGTCGGGTCGGGCGCCGAAGTCGGTCGCACTCGACCGCGACCGGATGTGTCAGGTCGCCTCCGACCGTGGTAGACCGACGTACGTCCTCCTGAGCCCACCAGTGGGTCCGGAGCGAAGTAGTCTTGTGAGAAGTTTCACGAGCGGAGGCCGTGAGTGGTTGCGTTTCTGGTGTCACTACTGCTGTCAGTCGTGATGATCGCCCCCATCTTCCCGTACGCCAAGCGGCGTCCGGTCGGTACGCCAGTGACCTGGGGTGAGGCGATCCTCGGTGCGACCTACATCTTCTTCGTGATGTTCTGGATCTACGGCGTCGTGCCGCACCACTGGCTCACCTGGGCCGACTCCGAACTCAACTGGCGTCCCGACACCATCTGGTTCGGCCCGAACGGCTCCCTGCTCGAGTTCTTCCCCATCACCGTCTCGGCCCAGATCTTCCGCGACATCATCGCCACGCTCATCTACGTCGTGTTCCTCGGCGGTCAGATCTGGATGTGGGCCTGGTGGCAGAACCGTGGCAAGCGGGCGGACGAACTCAAGGCCATCGAGCCGACCTCGACCTACGGCCGACCACTGATGAAGCGGGCCTGAGCGCCACGGCGCCCGCCAACCTCGACCACGCAACCTCGACCACGTACCCACGACGACTGAACGAAGGAGGACGACCGAATGGCCACCACCGATGCCAACCCGCCGATGCCGGAGTTCAGTGACGACTACGTCCTCCAGGAGGTCGACGCCGACTACCTGGCGAAGGCCGTCAAGCCCAAGCAGTTCATCCACATCGACCAGTCCGAGTGCATCATGTGCGAGGGCTGCGTGGACATCTGCCCGTGGAAGTGCATCCACATGGTCTCGCCGACCGCCATCGACGAGGCCGTCGGGGTCGACCGACCGGGCACGGACCCGTCGGACAACGTGGTGTTCCTGATCGACGACGACGTCTGCACCCGCTGCGCCCTGTGCGTCGATCGCTGCCCGACCGGTGTGATCATCCTCGGCAAGGTGGGCGATCCGTCCGCCGCCGGCGACCTGCACCAGCGCACGTCCACGCATGGCTACGGCTACGGCATGCGCCTGGGCTGACAGATTCGACGCACGAGGCCAGAGACGACTAGGGAGTGATACATGGCCAAGACCATGCAGGGTTCGGGTAAGAGCAAGGTTCAGGAGAAGCTGTCCGACCTGACCGATTCGGTCCAGGGATCACAGGCCTGGAACTCGATCTTCCGACCCGGGTCAATCTTCCGGAAGGGCTACTCCGACAGCCCGCGTAACCGGTCGTACGTGATCATGAACAGCGTGCTCTACCACCTGCACCCGGTGAAGGTGAAGCGGCACGCGGTCAAGGTGAGCTACACGCTCTGTCTGGGCGGACTCAGCTTCTTCCTCTTCATCGTCCTCACCGTGACCGGCATCTTCCTGATGTTCTTCTACCGGCCGACGGCGGCCCAGGCGTGGGACGACATCTACACGCTGCAGACCTCGGTGACCTTCGGGCTCCTGGTCCGGAACATGCACCGATGGGGCGCCCACCTGATGGTGCTGTCGGTGTTCCTCCACATGGCGCGCGTCTTCTACCACGGCGCGTACAAGGCGCCCCGGGAGTTCAACTGGGTGATCGGCGTCGTGCTGTTGACCCTGACGCTGCTGCTGTCCTTCACCGGCTACCTGCTGCCGTGGGACCAGTTGGCGCTGTGGGCCGTGACCGTGGGTACGAACATGATGGGCTACACGCCGGTGTTCGGCTCCCAGGTGCGGTTCGTGCTGCTCGGTGGCGCCGAGATCGGCACCAACACGCTCCTTCGATGGTACGTCCTCCACGTCCTGTTCTTCCCGTTCATCACCGTCATCTTCATGGCCATCCACTTCTGGCGGGTGCGCAAGGATGGCGGGATCTCCGGTCCCCTCTGATCCTCACGAACCTGGAGCAACCACCACATGACTGAGGTTCCCGAACACCTGTTGAAGCGAGCGCAGGCCGCGAAGGACAAGGCCGCGGCCAAGGAGGCCGAGGCGGCGCCCGCCGCGTCGGACGACTCGCCGGCCGCGGACGCGACCCCGTCCGACAGCCGGATCCCCGCGCACCTGCTCGAGCGGTCGAAGGCGGCGAAGGCGAAGCAGGCCGGCGGCGCGGCCGCGTCCGACGAGTCGAGCTCGGGTGGCGGTACCGCAACGGCCGTCGCCACCGCCCCTGCGGGTGGCGCCGTCGTCAGCGCGAGCGGCCCGCCGGTTGCTGCCGGCCCCGGCGGTCACACGCAGCGACTGCTGACGGTCGTGAAGGCCGGGTCCATTCAGGACGTGAAGGCCAAGCCGCAGGACAAGGTCCACGTCTGGCCGCACCTCATCGTCGCCGAGTTCGTCGCCGCGTTGTCGTGCACGGTGTTCCTGTTGTTCTTCTCGTGGTTCGTGAACGCCCCGCTGCTGGAGCTGGCGAACTTCAACAAGACGCCGAACCCGTCCAAGGCCCCGTGGTACTTCCTCGGCCTGCAGGAACTGCTCACCATGTTCCACCCGATGGTCGCCGGCGTGACCATCCCGGGCATGGGCATCTTCCTGCTGATCCTCGCCCCGTACATGGACAAGAACCCGTCGAACAAGCCGGAGGATCGCAAGTTCGCGATCTCGCTGATGACGCTGTTCCTCATGTTCTGGGCCGTGCTCGTCATCATCGGTTCGTTCTTCCGGGGGCCGGGGTTCAACTTCACCCTGCCCTGGATCGACGGCCTCTTCTTCGAACTGTGAGGTGAACTGATCATGAGCGGTTTCTTCATCATCCTGGCTGTCCTGGTCATCTGTGTGCTGGCTGCGGTCGCGCTCATGGGTGCGATCCGGCGCCGCGACGTCGACTCGGCCGTCGGCACGCTGGCCCGCGAGACCCGTCAGCGCGACAAGGCGGCCCGCCGCAACGAGGACGTCGGCATCGAGGCACCGTCGGGTGCCGAGGTCGAGCGCTCGGCGGCACTCGAGCGTGTCGGCGGCGGTTCGGTGGCACGCGTCGACGACGTCGCCGCCCCGGCGGTGTTCGTGCCGCCGGACCCGGAGACCTTCGGCACCACGCGACGCCAGTTCCTGAACCGCGGCGTGATCGCCGTCTTCGGTCTGGGCATCACGGCCTTCGGCGTGGCCATCGTCGGGTTCCTCTGGCCGTCGTCGAGCGGAGGCTTCGGCTCCAAGATCCGTCTCGGCTCCGTCAACGACCTGAAGTCCGAGATCGAGAAGGGCAACGGCTTCCTCTACAAGCCCGAGGGTCGCATGTGGCTGACGAACTACCCGTCGACCGCGCTCCCCAAGGCCGAGCAGGTCTACTCGGCGCCGGTGCTGAACTCGCTCAAGGCCGGTGTGGCCGTGATGTACCAGAAGTGCCCGCACCTCGGCTGCCGCGTGCCCGACTGCAAGAGCTCGCAGTGGTTCGAGTGCCCGTGCCACGGATCGCAGTACAACCAGGCGGGTGAGAAGAAGGGTGGCCCGGCCCCCCGTGGCATGGACCGTTTCGCCACCGAGATCGATGGTGGCGTGCTGGTCGTGAACACCGGCCAGGTCATCCAGGGTCCGCCGATCGGCACGAACACCACCGGCCAGGAGGCCGAGGGTCCGAACTGCATCGGTGCCGCATCCGGTGGCCACAGCGGCTGACCGCGGATCCCTCGAACCCGTTCGCACCTGAGAGACACTCTGGACCCTGATGATCTTCGCAACCACCCAACGATCCCTCGGCTTCGTCATCCTCGCCGTCGTCGTCATCGGCTTCATCATCTGGCTCGTCGCCAACCTGCGTGCGAGTCGCAACGAGGTCGGCGCCGAGATCGAACTCGCCGCCAACCGTCGTCCGGGCACCCCGGACGAGGAGCTCGAGGGCAAGCGCCTCAACGCGGCCCTCTTCTCGGCACTGGGGTTGCTCGCCCTCATCGCCGTCGGCCTGCCGCTGTACTGGCTCGGTGAGCCGGGTCGGCAGGAGGGTGCGGTCGAGACCTTCGACGAGATCTTCGTCGAACGAGGCCTCGAGCTCTACGAACAGGGCGCGCAGTGCGTGAACTGCCATGGCGGCGCTGGTGTGGGCGGTCTGGCCAACTACGTGATCAATGATCAGAGCGGCAGCTTCGTGGCGCAGGTCAACTGGATCGCTCCGGCGCTCAACAACGTCCTGTACCGCTACGACGAGGAGCAGGTCCGTTACGTGCTCAACTACGGCCGCCCCGGTTCGCCGATGGCGGCGTGGGGCACCGAGGGTGGCGGCCCGCTGACCACCCAGCAGATCGACGAGATCATCGCCTACCTCTGGTCCGTGCAGCTGCCGATCCCCGACATGCGCAAGACGGTCGACGACTTCGTGAAGGGCATCGACGAGGGGCTCTACGAGCGCATGAAGGCGGTGCAGGAGTCGAACAAGGACCTGGCACCCAACGGCGACGTCGAGCCGGTGAACGCCAACCGGCTGTCCCGTGCCGATGAGATCAAGCTCGGCGAGATCCTGTTCAACAATCAGGAACTCGCGGCCGGCTCGTACTCGTGTGCCCGGTGCCACGTCCCCGGGGCCAACTACGGCAAGGCCTGGGAGCCGTTCGAGAAACTGCAGTACGGCGCCTTCGGCCCGAACCTGATCGGGGTCGAGGACCAGGCGACCGAGCAGCAGCACTTCGACCTGATCTGGAACGGCATGAACCAGGGGAAGATCTATTTCTCCCGCAAGCAGGGCAACCCGCAGATGCCCGGCTTCGGTGTGAACCGCAACACCGGCCAGTCCGACAAGGGCGTCCCCGACCTGGGCCCCGAGGGCATGCTCACCGCGGATCAGGTGTGGGCGATCGTCACCTACGAGCGCAACCTGTCGAACGCCTCGACGGTGAAGTCGCCGATCGCCGGGACCGCGGAGTCACCGTCGTTCGTGAACGCAACCCGTGGCTCGGCCAAGCCGTAATCCGCTGCCCGCGCCGCCTTCTGGAGTATCTGCATGTCACTGATCCTGTCCGCCATCCAGTTCGATCCGAACATCCGCGGCGTCCTCGTCGTGCTCGTGGGCGTCGTGGTCCTGTGTGGCTCGGTGTACCTGCTGCTCGCCACGAACACCGGGGTGCGCAACGGTTTCCTGATCGCCCTCGCCGGCCTGTTCGGCTGGATGTTCTCGATGGGTCTGATCTGGTGGATCTACGGCATCGGGCTGCGTGGCACCGACCCGTCGTGGATCCCCAAGGAGATCAACTTCACGCGCGACGACGCGGTGGCCACCCAGGTGGTCCAGAAACTGCCGGCGTCCGATGAGTTGCCCGACCCGCAGGTCTTCCTCGCCGACTACCTCGCAGCGAACCCGGAGCTCGCCGAGTCCATCGCGTCGACCGAGGGAGAGGGCTTCACGGCCACGTCGTTGACCAAGGCGGTGACCGTCGCTCCCGACCTCAAGCCGAAGCTCGACGAGGAGTTGAACGGCTGGCGGATCCTGTCCGAGACCGACTCCCGCCGTGGTGACGCCGTGGCGGCGGCTGACACGAAGCTGGCTGAGGCGAAGGCGTTCGGCGAGTCGACGTCGTCGTCGTCGTACACCGTGAAGGATGTGTTCTTCTTCGGCGGGAAGGAGGCGTCCGAGCCGGAGAACGTCAAGGGTGAGCGGTCGTTGATCGACAAGGCGTGGCGCCGTGTGGTCACGGTGTTCCAGCCGAAGAACCC
>CAJBIS010000247.1 GCA_903953195.1 uncultured Actinomycetes bacterium | reverse complement strand
TTGGGTTGGGAGCGCGGGTGTGGCGGCGCGGGCCGTGGGTACGGGGGGCCGCGGTTGGGGCGGCAGAGCGCCGTGGGTGCGGCGGGGGGCTCAGTCGAAGAGGGGGACGAGCTGATCGCGCTGCACCTTGCGGGTGCCGGTGCGGGGCAGGTCGTCGACGACGATCACCCGGCGCGGCGCCTTGTAGTGCGCCATGCGCTCCTCGGCCCACGCAACCAGACCCTCGGGCGTGACCTTGGCCCGGGAGCGCAGACGCACCGCGGCGACCGGCACCTCGCCGAGTTTCGCGTCGCTCAGTCCGACGACCGCGGCCTCGAGCACATCGGGATGCTCCTCGAGGTCGGCCTCGATCTCGAGCGGGTACACCGTGTAGCCGCCCGACTTGATGACGTGCTTGGAGCGGCCCTGGAACATGACGGTGCCGAGCGCCCCGGACCGCACCAGGTCGCCGGTGCGCAACCAGCCGTCGTCGGACAGCGCCGCCTGCGTCGCGGCCGGGTCACCCCAGTAGCCCTTCAGCACGCCCGGGCCCTTGAGCTGCAACTCCCCCACCTGACCGGGGAGCACGGTGCGGCCCTCGGCGTCGGCCACCCGGAAGCGCCAGCCGGGGAGCGGCAGACCGAGCGAGTCGCCGAGGCCGACCGGCAGCATCGGCGGTGACACCTTGGCCGCCACGCCACCACCCACCTCGACCATCCCGTAGCCCTCGATGAACGCGGCCTCGCCGACGGCGCCGATCAGCGGCAGCGTGGCCGACGCGCCCATCGCCTTGAACTGACGGGCCAGTTCGGCCGGCATGACGTCGGCGCCACTCATCCAGGCGCGCACCGAGGACAGATCACGCTGTTCAGCACCCGCCTCGAGCAGCATCCGGTACATGGCGGGCACGCCGACGAAGGCGCTGATTCGCCGCTCCTCGTTGAGGTCGAGCGCGCGAGCCGCCGAGAAACGGGGCAGGAACACCACCGGCACGCCGGCGACCGACACGCCGAGCAGCGCGACGAATCCCATGATGTGCGCGACCGGCAACGACAACAGCACCCGGTCGTGGCGCAGGTAACCGGGCCAGAGCGCGGCGGAGGACACCTGACCGACGAGCGCCCGGTGCGTCAGTTCGGCACCCTTCGGTCGCCCCGTCGTGCCCGACGGGTAGAAGAGGGCGGCGACGTCGCCGGGTGCGGCGCGATGCGGCGATCGGGGCTCGGTGCGCGAGCCGGGGCCGGTGTCGAGCTCGGCGGCGTCACGGATGACGAGCGTCGCGCCCGAGTCGGCGATCACGTGGTCGACCTCGACCGCGCTCATCTGCGAGTTCACCGGTGCGGGCAGGCCACCGGCACGCGACACCGCGAGTGAGATGAGCAGCTGGTCGAACGTGTTGGGCGTTGCGACGACCACCGGTCGACCGACGGGACTGCGCGCCGCTACCGCCGCCGACCAGCGAGCCACCGTCTCGGCCGCCTGTCGGTGGGTGATCTGTCGAGCGGCGCCGCCATCGGGCAGTTCCTCGACGACGACTGCGTCGCCGTGCATCGAGCCGAGTCGGTCAGCCAGGTCGGCGAGCGTCGCGTCGCGCCGCAGCGCGAGCGAGGCACGCCGAGCGAGGTTCACCGGGTTGATCAGCATCACACCTTCTCCAACGGCGCCCACGAGAGCAGCAGGCGCTTCTCACCGACCTCGGGGAACCGGATCACCGCCTCGGCCTTCTCACCGGTTCCCTCGATCAGGAGCACCACACCCTCGCCCCACTTGTTGTGGCGCACATCATCGCCCACCTTGATGCCCAGATCGTGGGCATTCGACGGCTGCGGCGGGCGCGGGCCGGCGAATCCGCCACCCGAGTCGCCCCGACCGGACGACGACGACCCCGATGACCACCCGGATCCGCCCCACGACGTGGACTCCCAGTCGCCCCGGCGGCTGCCGCGGCTGCTCCCCGCCCGACTGGCCTCGGACTCCTGGACCAGGTCAGACGGGAGTTCCTGGAGGAACCGGCTCGGTGGGTTGTACTGGGTGGAACCGTGGAGCGTGCGGCACCAGGCGTTCGACAGGAACAGTCGCTCACGGGCCCGGGTGATGCCCACGTAGCAGAGGCGCCGTTCCTC
>CAJBIS010000246.1 GCA_903953195.1 uncultured Actinomycetes bacterium | reverse complement strand
GGCGACATCCCACGCCGACTGGACCGTCGCCGCCTCGGGCGCAACCGGCTTCGCTCCGGGGATGTCGGTCAGGTCCGAGATGGTCGCCACGATGCTCGTGGCGTTCAACAACACGTCCGGGTTGGCGGCGAGCTCACGGTCGGTGAACTCGTCGACGTAGTCCACGACCGGCTGCGTGAACAGCGTCTGGCCGTCGGTCGACTTCACGAACACCCCGAGTTCGGCGTCGCCGCCGATCTGGTCCGCGACCGAGCGCAGGTCCTTGATGATCGGGTTGTCCTGACTCACCCAGTTCGTCGGATCGGTCTCGAGCTTGATGCTGGGTTCGACGATGCTGCCGCCGACGAACACGGCGATCGAGACGACCGCCAGCGGAATCGCCGCACCTGCGGGAAGGCTGCCGAGCCACACCACCAGGCGGCCGAGCCTGCCCTCGCTGAAGTTCCGACCCTTCGTCGGGCTGCGGAACTCCCGGATGCCCAGCGCGGCGAGCGGGTTCACGATCGACGACACGCAGATGGCGATGATGCCGACCGTCAGCAGCCAGCCGAAGTCGCGGACCATCGGCACCTTCGACAACTGGATGGCGAGGAAGGCGAACACGGCGTCGAAGGTGACGACGAGCAGTGCCGGGCCCAGCCCACGGGCAGCCTCCTGGATCGGGTGCGGTGAGTGGTCGATGATCACCTCCTCCTCGATCCGTGAATGCATCTGGATCGCGTAGTCCACCCCGATCCCGAGCATCACGGGCAGGCCGGCGATGGTCACGAGCGTCAGCGGGATGCCCAGGTAGCCGGCCAGACCGAACGCCCAGATGACACCGATCAGCACGACGGCCAGCGGCAGCAGACGCCAGCGCACGTTGAAGAACAGGATCAGGATCGCGGCCATCACCGCCACGGCGATGCCGCCGAGGGTGAGCATGCCGCCCTTGAGGTAGTCGTTGATGTCCTGCAGGAGCAGTGACGCACCCGTCGTCGTCACCTGCGTCCCCGGGATGACGAGTTCCTTCGCCGCCGCGACGGCGCCGTCGGCGGCGACCCCCTCGGCCTCGATCGACAGGTTGCCGTCGAGCCGGGTGATCATGAGCGCATGCGTGTCATCGGGGAAGAACGGCTTCAGTGCCTTCCGGATCCCACCCTCGTTGTCGTAGAGCAGGAACTTGACGTACTCGGGGTTGGTGAGGACCTGTTGATCCTGCGGGATCGCGAGCAGTCGGGTCGACGTGGTCACCAGATCGGCGTCGCGGGCCTCGATGCTGGCGGCGTCCCCGGCGGCGGTGGCGGCCTCCTTGGCCTGCACCAGCGACTTGGTCGCGATGGCGTCGAAGACCGTGCCGCCCGCCGGCGGCTGGATGAGCGAGTTCGAGAACTGGAGTGCGGTGAGCGGCGAGATGACGCCCCGCACGCCCTCGACGGCGCGGGCCCGGTCGGCGACCTTCGTGAACGTCGCGATCCCCTCGGGAGTGAACAACGAGTCGACCTTCGCACCGCCCTCGGTGGCGACCACCGTCAACAGCGCCTGGCCGCCGAACAGTTCCTGGTACTGGACGTTGTCCTGGTAGACGACGTCATCGCTGTTGAGGTAGCTGTCCTGACCGGTGGCGAACTCGAGTCTGGTGATGCCGAATCCGAGCACCAACGTGAAGATGAGCCCGATCAGACCCACCAACCCTGCATGGCGACCGAGGTTGACCGCCATCCACGACCAGAACCGCTGCATCCCCTGTCGCATGATCGACCCCTCGTCTCGGCCGGCCCGTCCCGGCGCACCAGTCCAACCCACTGTCCGTCCAGCTCACTGAACGGTCGTAACCTAGCCGTCGCCCGCCGGTCGCCCCGGGTTCAGCGATCCGACGCCGGTGCCGACCAGGCTCCACGGTGGGTGTGGTCCGCGGCATCCGGGCGACCTCGTCGGCCGGATGCGGACGGCGCGCGACCACCCGGGGCCGGCCACCCGAGGGCGATGGTGCCGACCGAGCGCCGATCCTCCGGGACGCCGAACGCCCGGTGCACGGCGCCCTCGTGATCGAACTGACCGAAGAACAGCGCCCCGAGTCC
>CAJBIS010000245.1 GCA_903953195.1 uncultured Actinomycetes bacterium | reverse complement strand
GGCGAGCGGTTCCGGACCCGGTGTCCTCGTGATCCAGGAGTGGTGGGGGCTGGTGCCGCACATCATGGATGTGTGCGACCGGTTCGCCGAGGAGGGGTTCACGGCGCTGGCGCCGGACCTGTTCGGTGGCCGCACGACGACCGAGCCCGACGAGGCCGGCAAGTTCATGATGGCGTTGAACGTCGAGCAGGCCGCGAAGGAGCTGCGCGGCGGGATCGGATACCTGAGGTCGAGCGACGCCGTGACCTCGGCGGGCGTCGGCGTGGTCGGCTTCTGCATGGGAGGCGGACTGGCGCTCGTCGTCGCCTGCAACGAGCCGGAGGACGTGGTGGCGTGCGTGCCGTTCTACGGCGTGATCCCGTGGGAGAACGCGGCACCCGACTACCGCCGGCTGCGGGCTCCGGTGCGCGGTCACTACGCGGACCAGGACGGGTTCTTCGGCCCGGCCATGGTGCGCGCCCTCGAACAGGAACTCGTCGAGGAGCACGGCAAGGATGTCGTGTTGGAGATCCACGAGGGTGTGGACCACGCGTTCTTCAACGACGCCCGGCCCGAGGTGTACTCGCCGGTCGAGGCGCAGGCCGCGTGGGCGTCGACGATCGCGTTCCTGCGCGACACCGTGCGCTGAGCGGCACGGTCGATGGTTCGCTCGCCGTGGTCGCGCTCGGCGTCCCGTCGCGACCGGTGAGGCAGACGTGCGGGTCCTGATCGTCACGAACGACCTGCCGCCCCGGGTCGGCGGCATCCAGTACTACGTCGACCAGCTCGCCCGCGGGCTCGTGGCGGCCGGCGACGAGGTCACCATGCTGGGGTCGACCTCGCCCGGTGCGGCTGAGTTCGACGCCGACGCTCCCTACCGGGTCGTGCGCCGCGACACCGAGACGCTGCTGCCCACGCCCGCGGTCCGCCGTCACGCCGAGCGTCTGGTCCGCGAGTGCGATGCCGAGGTCGTGATCTTCGGTGCTGCGTTCCCGCTCGGACTCATGGGCCCACATCTGCGGCGCCGGACCGGTGTGCCCTACGTGGGCTTCACCCACGGGCTCGAGGTCACCGCGGCGCGCACGTGGCTCGGTCGTCGGTTCCTGCGGCGCATCGGTTCGCGTGCCGCGGCACTCACGTTCGTCTCGCAGTGGTGCGACGACGAGTTGCGGGGTGCGTTCGGCGACGGTCCCGAGTACCGCCGGCTGGCCCCGGCCGTGGACCCCGACGAGTTCCACGCCGGTGTGAGCGGCGCGGCGATCCGCGAGCGGCACGGACTGACGGGTCGACCGGTGGTGGTGAGCGTGTCGCGGCTCGTCGAGCGCAAGGGGCAGGACACGCTCGTGCGGCTGCTGCCGGCACTGCGGGAGCGGGTGGGCGATGCCGCGTTGCTGATCGTCGGCGACGGCCCGCACCGAGCCGAACTCGAGGCCTCGGCACGCGCCGGTGGTGTGGGCGACCACGTCGTGTTCGCCGGTCAGGTCGCCGACGACGAGTTGCCGGCGTACGACGCCGCCGGCGACGTGTTCGCGTTCCCGACCCGCGAGCGTCGCCGCGGTCTCGAGGTCGAGGCGTTCGGCATCGTCGTGATCCAGGCGGCCGCCGTGGGTGTCCCGGTCGTCGCCGGGCGCACCGGCGGGGTGCCCGATGCCGTCGGCGGTCCCGAGACCGGCGTGCTCGTCGACCCGCACGACGACGCAGCCGTGCTCGACGCGATCGCCGCGCTGTTGCAGGACGCGGATCGCCGCGATCGCATGGGTCGAGCGGCCGCGGCCCGGATCGTCGCGGAGTTCACGTGGTCGACCCGCACCGACGAGCTGCGGGAGCTGCTGGCGGCGGTCAGCCGAACCGGCGGATCAGCCAGTCGACCAGCAGATCGTTGACCGCCTCGGGCTCCTCCTGCTGGAGCCAGTGACCCGAGCGGGGGATCACTCGCATCTCGAGGTCGGTGCACACGTCGGGCATCCCGGCGGCCATCTCGGGTCGGAGCACCGGGTCCCACGCCGCTGACAGCATGAGCGTCGGCAGCGTGAGTGTTGCCGTGCCGATGTGCGGGAACTGCGCCGCGTTGACGTCGATGTTGCGGTACCAGTTGATGCCGCCGGCGAACCCGGTGCGCTCGAACACCTCGACGTAGTGGTCGAGCTCGGCCCGGGTCACGATCGGTTCGCCGAACTCGGGGATCCCCGGAACGTCCCGGAACGGATTGAAGTCGCCGGCAGTGCCGCTGGCCCGCCGTTCGGCGTCGATGATCTGCGGGTCGACGCCGCCGCGCAGGATCTTCGTGAACAGCAGCCGTACCTGTGGGTCGAGGACCGCCTCGGCCACGCCGGGTTCCTGGAACCACAGCAGGTACAGGTCGTCGTCGTGTTCGACGATCGAGCGGAACAGCTCGGTCGTGGCGAACGACGAGTACGGGGTGCACACGCCGACCGCGCCGGCACACCGGTCGGGGTGCAGCACCGGCATGGCCCACGTCACGTAGCCGCCCCAGTCGTGGCCGACGAAGACGGCCCGCTCGATCTCGAGCGCGTCGAGCAGCCCCACCAGGTCGCCGGTCAGATGGGCCAGGTCGTAGGCGCCGACGTCCGACGGCGCGCTCGAGGCGCCGTAGCCCCGCTGGTCGAGCGCGATGGCCCGGAAGCCGGCATCCGCGACGGCCGGCAGCTGGAACCGCCACGAGTAGGCCAACTCGGGGAACCCGTGACAGAACACGACCGCCGGCCGGTCGCCACCGTCGCCGAGTTCGTGCACGGCGAGTTGCACATCACCGATGGTGTGGTGGACCGCCGGCGGAAACGCCTCGGTCGGCGCGGCGCCCGGTGGCGGTGGTCGGCCGCTCATGTGCGGATCGACGTCCAGAGGTCGCCGATCCACCTGCCGATCACCTCGCCGAACAGCACCGAGATGGCCACGAACGAGATCGTCATCACCCCCATGATGATCCACGTCCGTAGCGGGATGCGCCCTTCATCGGGGATGCCCGGCACCTTGGATCGGATCAGCGAGATCGTGCGTTCCGCCCAGGCGAACGGCAACAGACTGAGTCCGATCACGATGGTCACCCAGCCCGGTCCGGGAAGCGGGAGCAGCGCGATGCCGATGCCGATGAGCACGAACCCGCCCACCATCCGGGCGATCCGGATGGTGACACCTCGGCGCAGTTCGGCCTCGGTCTCCTCGGCCCGTCCGGTTCGCCGTTCGGCCTCGAGGGCTGCGGCGACGACCCGGTCGCGCAGCTCCTGACCCTGCGATTCGTCGTCCTCGTGCACGTGACCAGTATGGACGCCGGAACCTGAGTTCCGACGTCGAGCGACCTCGTCGGTCGACGGGTCCGCCCCCGGTCAGGCGAGGGTGTCGTCGAGATCGTCGACCACGCCGCGCACGACGTCGGCGAGTGCCGGGTCCAGCATCGCGAGCATCGACTCGTCGATGTCGTCACCGAAGCGCAGACGCTCGCACTCGACCGGTGCCTCGTCGTTGCGCATCCACGCCGAGTGCAGCAGTGCGGGGACGCACTCGCCGTGGGGGCTGGCGAGCACCGCCACAGGGCCACGCCCGACGTCGGCGGCGTCGAAGAGTTCGACCCGGAATCCGTCGTCGGACAGGACCGGCAGCACCACCCAGCCGTCGTGGCCGCCGCGCTCACCGCCGGGTCGCGGCGCGAACGCCGGCGACGTGATGTGGTCGCCGAGGTCGGTGAAGTCCCATCGGGCGTGGACGTCGAGCGAACCGCGCTGCAGCGAGACGAGCGCGCCGGGGGTGTCGTCGTCGGGCAGGCGGCCGAGCCGGTCCCCGTAGAGCTGCACGGCCCGTTGCGACACGGTTCCGGGCCGGAATCCCTGGTAGGCGATGTGGTGTCGGACCGGCTGTTCGAGCGCGGCGACGCTCCAGTCCATCGCCGACAGCTCCAGGTTCCACGTCCAGTCGTCGCGGAGCGCCGCCTCCTGTTTGGTGACGCCGGAGTCGAGGTCGAACAGGACCTCGGACACGGTGCTCGGGGCCATCGCCGTGTTGTAGAAGCCGATGAGCGCCGGGTCGATGGCTCGGCCGAGCGCGTCGAGGTCGCCCGGTTCGAGCTTGAGCCCCAGGTCCATGCGGTCCATGTGCTCGAAGATGACTCGCACGCCGTCGGTGTCGTCCCAGCGTCCGTAGAAGTGGCCGGTCGTGGGCGCGACCCGGAAGGGGAGTCCGTCGTGGGCGGCGCCGTCGGGCGAGGCGAGCAGCTCGTCCTTGCGGACGAGGTAGACGGCGGCGTCGTCGTCGACGGTGACGGTGCGCGCACCGCCGGCCATCTCGCCGGGGTCGGTCTTGAAGTTGCCCGAGTCGGCGAGCACCAGGAAGTCGCGCGTCTGGCTCACGGTGTGCGACGAGCCGAACACGACACCGTTGGCGATCGGCCACGTCCGCACCTGTGTCCCGAGGCCGTCCCAGTGGACGACGTGGAGTTGCGTCCCGCCGGACGCATGGAACGTCTGCTTGACCGTCCACAGGCACTGGCGCTCCGGGTCGATGACCGGATGCGCGGTCGTGAAGTAGAAGGGCAGCACGTTGTTGGCCGCCATGGTGGCGGGCCCCCACGACTCCTGGGCGCCGACCTCACCGCGGAACCGCAACGTCACCGGGTCGATCTCGACGGGACGGCCGACGTCCCACGTGGCGAACAGCCGTCCGTCCCACGGCAGTGGTGCGGTGTTGGCGGCGTTCGGGAACCCGAGCGGACCCATGTACCCGGTGGGGCTCGACATGAACGCGTCGGGCGCGGCGGTGTGGAGGCGCTGCGACGGCGTGTCGATCACGTTGGTGCGCCAGGCGAATCGGTCGGCGGCGGCGCCGTGACTGCCGGGCTGCAGCGAGAGGCGGCACATGACGCCGAATCCGAAGAGCGCGAACGGCAGGTCGTGGGCCACCTGCGGTCCACTGATCACCATCTCGCCCTCGATGTCGGCGGGCCACTCGCCGCTGATGAGCCGCAGGTCGAGATCCTGGTGCGTGGCGGTCATCGCGGACGTGGGAACCGGCATGGGTGCTCCGATGGTGGGATCGCTGGTGTCTCGACGGCTGGTGTCTCGACTGCGGTTGTCGCGGCGGGTGGTGGCGACAATTTACAGTGTTCACCAGTGCTGTCAACGGCGGCCTGCGTCGGAGGTCACATCCGGATCCGGGCATTTAGTGCTAAATGATGGTGTTGTGCAGATCGTGACCAACACCGCGACAGCGTCCAAGAAGCGAACCTCCCACGACCCGGTCGGGCTGTACCTCGAGGAGATCGGTCGCCATCCGCTGCTCACCCCGCAGGGCGAGCAGCAGCTGGCACGGGCGATCGCCGCTGGTCGCGACGCCGAGTCCGAGCTGGCCGTGCTGAACGGCTCCGCAACGCCGGCACAG
>CAJBIS010000244.1 GCA_903953195.1 uncultured Actinomycetes bacterium | reverse complement strand
GCCGGCATCCCCGGCCGGTACGTCCTCGATCTGCCCGAGGCGTGGCGGGTGTTCTACGCATTCGGTGGTGCCACGATGGCAGCTGCCATCCGCGCCGCCATGTGCGAACTCGATCGCGATGACCTGTCGCTGTTGTCGGCGGACGCGACCTACTGCCAGGCGGTGCCGTGCGGGCCGATCGGCATCGACGTCGAGATCATCCGGCAGGGTCGGAGCGCGGCACAGGCGCTGGCTCGCCTCTGGGCGCTCGACCCGGAGGACCCGGATCCGGCGGGACCGGTGCGCAGCGACCTCATCGTCACGTGCGTGCTCGGCCGACGGGACCGCGACACCGGGTACCGGTTCCAGGGCGCGGAACCGCCGGCGGTCGAGGATCCGCTCGACTACGCGCCGCGCCCGGACGTCCCCGACAACCCGTTCGCCGACATCCCGTACCACCGTCAGACCGAGTGGCGACTCGCCGACGGCCGGATGCACTGGGGGCAGCTCGAGGTGCCGCCGGGCGAACCACGGGCCGCGTCGTGGTTCCGGTTCCGTGAGTCGCCGATGACCGACGAGGGGTGCTGGGAACCGGGTGTGGTGGCGGTGCCGGGTGATGTGCTCGGCCCTGCGGTCGGGGCCGGCCTCGGCACGATCGGCGGCCACTTCCTGATCCTGTCGCTGCAGATCGGGATGCGCTTCGTCGACGACGTCCGCACCGAGTGGCTGCTGCAGCACACGCGTGCGCAGGTCGCGGCCGACGGCTACGCGGTGGGCACCGCCGAGTTGTGGGACGAGGACCGACGACTGGTGGCGCTCGCCCACCAGATCGCCAAGGTGCAGCCGTTCACGGCCTCGCCTGGCTGATCGGCGGCGTCAGTCGGGCCGCCGGTAGACGGCGACCTGTCGAGCGCCCTCGGCGTCGAACGGTGTGCGGCTCCAGTCCGCGTGGCGGGCCGTCCGCATCAGTCCGACGTCAGTGGCCCAGCGGTCGAGCTCCGCGGGCCAGACGGGGAGGATGCGCCACGGCCGCACCCGTACCGGGGAACCGTCGGTCAGTTCGATGTGCGCCCCGTTGACCGCACCGGTGTCGGCATCCGCAGCCGAGGCGATCAACGTCACGCCGTCGTGTCGCACCTCGCGCACCTCGAGCGCGCGGGACCGGTCGTCGATCGGCGCCGGGACGAACGCCTCGACGACCAGATGGCCGCCGGGCCGCAGTCGTGCCGCGCTCAACTCGATGGTTCGACGTTGGGCTGCGGTGTCGGCGAGGTTGCACAGCAGGTTGTTGGCCGCGAGGACGACGTCGACGATCGCGTCCGGCCACGACCGTGCGTCCGTGAGGTCGCCGATGAGTGCGGTCACCCGGCCGTCGGGGTCCTTCGACCGCAGCACCCGAAGCATCTCGTCCGACGAGTCGATCCCGGTGACACGACAACCGCGCTCGGCGAGCAGGAGTGCGAGCCGACCGGTGCCCACTCCGAGTTCGAGCACGTGTCCGCCGTCGCCGGCGAGTGCCGACACGAGGGCCGCGGCGGCGACGCTGTCGTCGTCGGTCGGGTACCACTGGTCGTACACGTCGGCGAAGCTCCGGCCGTACGTGCCGGCGTCGAATCCGTGCGGTTCGTTCGATGTGGGCTCCGACGGGTTCGACATGGGTCCAGTTTGGCTGCGTGCGAGGATGTGCGCTGTGAGCGGAGCGGCGAGTCAGGACTGGTCGGCCCCCGACGCGCCGTCCGGGGGTGCTTCGGCCGGCACGATCGCCCGGGACACGCCGGACGCGGCCGGCGGCGCCCTCCTGGTCTCATCGGGGTCGTCGGGCGGCGTCGCGGTCGCCCGGGGTGACGCATCGCCCCAGCAGGAGCCGGTCACGTCGCTCGGAGGTGACCAGCCGCTCGCCCGCGTGGCTCCCGTGAGCCCGGTGGCCGTGCTCGACGGTGCGTTCGACCTGCTGCGCTTCCGCTTCGGCCGGCTCGTGGGGCTGGCCTCGGTCGTCTACCTGCCGCTGGTGCTCGCGCAGCTCGGCGTCGTGCTCTCGCAGCGGTCGTCGAGCGCGACCCGACCGGGATCGGCGCCGTCACAGTTCCAGGTGCTCAGCAGCTCGCAGGGCTCGTCCGGCTGGAACCTGATCTTCGTGCTGCTGGGATCGTGCGCGCTGGCGTGGCTCGGCATCGCCGTCGGCGCGCAGGTGGCCGCGTGGGTCGATGACACCGACCTCACGTTCGGCCGCGTGCTCCGGTACGCCGCCGGCCGGTGGTGGGTGGCGCTGGTGCTCGCGGTCGTCACGTGGTGCATCAAGGTGCCGGCGCTGTGCGCGTTCGGGATCGGATGGTTGTTCGCCGACGCCTTCGTCTTCATCGCGGCGATCGTGGCGGGTGCGGAGCGGCTGGGACCGTTCGCGGCGATCCGTCGGTCGTGCTCGCTGACGCGCCGGTGGTACTGGCGGGCGCTCGCCGTGGTGGCAGGAGGAGCATTCATCACGCTGGTGTTCCAGCTCGTCGTCCTGGCGGGACCGGCGCTCCTGTTGTCGGCGCTCGGCCTGCCCGAGGACTGGGTGCTGATCGCACAGCAGTTGGGTTCGCTCCTCGTCCTCGTCACGGCCCCGCTCACGGCGTGCATCGCGGCACGGGCGTGGGTCGACTTCCGGTGTCGCAGTGACGGCTCGGATCTGGACCGTCGGATGGTCGACCGTGGCCTCGTCTGAGTTGCTCGCCGCGCTGCGGCTCCCCGTCGCGGTCGGGCCGCCGGAGCCGGGTCCGGTGAACGACCAGGTGCGCCGGATCATGTCGGGTGGCGCCTACGACTACACACCCTCGGTGCTGCAGCGGTTCCTCGACTGGATCGGGGGATTCTTCGATGACCTGTTCAACGTGGGCGTCGGTGGCGGCGGCGCATTCGGGGGCGGGATCGGGGGCGTCGTCGCCTGGTTGATGATCGCCGCGGCCGTGGCCGCGATCGTCGCCGTCATCGTCGTCGCGGTCCGTCAGCGTCGTCGGTCGACGCGCGCCGAGGTCGAGCGCGGCGTCGCCGAGGTCGAGCACCGTCGTCCGGCGAGCGACTGGCGACGTGATGCCGAGGCCCACGAGGCGGCGGGGGAGTGGAAGGACGCCATGCGGGCGCGGTACCGGGAGCTCGTGCGCACCCTCGTCGACCGTCGTCAGCTGCCGGACGTTGCCGGACTCACCACGGGTGAGTTGCGGGGGGAACTCGCAGCGACCACTCCCGACGCATCGGTGCCGTTCGACGTGGCCTCGAGTCTGTTCGAGGTCGCCTGGTATGGCGATCGGCCCACGGGCGCGGCGGAGAATCAGCAGGTCCGAGCAGCGGCCGAGCAGGTGCTCGCGGCGACCGTCATCGCTCCCGTCTGGGGTGTCGAGTCGGTCGTGGCATCGGGTGACGCGGGACGGGTCGAGGTGTCGTCGTGAGCGAGGGACGCGGTGGTCGGATCGGACTGGTGCTGTTCGTCGTCGTGGCCGTGCTCGTCGTTGTGCTCTCGCTGCGGGCCGCGCCGGGTCAACCGTTCGACGCCGAATCGACGTCGCCCGGTGGCTACGGCGCGCTCGCGGAGCTCGTCCGGGGCCGAGGCGCGGAGACCATGCAGCGCACGGCCGTGTCGGTGGCGCAGCAGGGACTCGGGCTCGGTGACGTGATCGTCGTGCCGGTGCCGGCCTTCGCCTCGCGGGACGAACTCGACGAGTTCTCGGCTGCGGCCGACCGAGGTGCGGTGGTCGTGTACGGCTCGACCCCGCCGGCGGACGTGGCACCGACGCCCGAGGTGCTCGGTCCGCTCTCCGACGATCCGGTCAGCGCGCCGTTCGTGCCGATCGATGACCAGGTGCTCGCGGAGACGCCCGCGGACCCGGCGGCGCCCGGTCGCTGTGATGTGGCGGCGCTCGACGGGCTGGGAGCGATCGACGTCGCGTTCACGCAGCGGTTCGACGTCGAGGGTCGCGCCTCCTGCTTCGGTGACGGAGCGCAGGCGCAGGTCACCCGCCGCTCGGTGGGGACCGGCGCCGAGGTCACGCTCGGCGGACCCGAGATGTTCGCGAACGCGAGGCTCTGGCCCGACAAGGAGTCGGGCGGCACGCCGCTCGACAATGGCGCGCTGGCGCTCCGACTGCTCGGCCCGACCCCCGACGGCGCAACCGACGGCGTGCGGGTCACCTTCGTGCGCGCCGAACCCAGTCCGGGAGCGGTCAGCGACGGCGGCAACGGCACCAGCAATCCACTCCGCCTCCTCCCGACCGGCGTGCAACTCGCGCTCGGTGTCGCGGTGCTGGCGTTCGTGTTGTACGCGTGGTCGCGAGCGCGGCGGCTCGGCCGCCCCGTGCGCGAGCAGGTGCCCGTGGCGGTCGCCGGCTCCGAGCTGACCGCGGCGGTCGGTGATCTCCTGCGTCGGAAGGGGAGCCCGGACCGG